>NZ_JBEPFC010000077.1:0-32206 GCF_040301705.1 Streptomyces sp. NPDC000151
GCCTGAGAGGCCCGTGCCGGGCTGCCCGAGGGCGTGCGGCCCGGCTGCCCGGCACCGCGGCGACCGCCCCGCGGCGGCCCGCGAGCACTTCCCGTACGAACAAGGAGCACCGTGTCCGATCCCCTGAAGGACGCCCCGCTGCACAGCGGTGAACTGAAGGACGAACTTCTCGCGCTGGCCCTGGAGGCCGCCCGCCGGGCCGGTGAGCTGCTGCGCGACGGCCGCCCCGCCGATCTCGGCGTGGCCGCGACGAAGTCCAGCCCCATCGACGTCGTCACCGAGATGGACATCGCCTCCGAGAAGCTGATCACCGGCTTCCTCTCCGAGCGCCGCCCCGAGGACGGCTTCCTCGGCGAGGAGGGCGCCAGCTCCGAGGGCTCCAGCGGGGTGCGCTGGGTGATCGACCCGATCGACGGCACCGTCAACTACCTCTACGGTCTGCCCTCTTGGGCCGTGTCCATCGCCGCCCAGAAGGACGGCGAGACCATCGTCGGGGTGGTCGCGGCACCGATGCGCGGCGAGACCAGCCACGCCGTCCTCGGCGGCGGCGCCTTCCTGAACAACGCGCCGGTCCGGGTGCGCCCCGCGCCGCCGCTCTCCCAGGCCCTGGTCGGCACCGGCTTCGGGTACGTCGCCGAGCGGCGCGCCGCGCAGGCGGCGGTGCTGGGCTCGCTGCTCCCGCAGGTGCGCGACATCCGGCGGGGCGGATCGGCCGCGATCGACCTGTGCGACGTGGCCTGCGGCCGGCTGGACGCCTACTACGAGCGCGGGCTGAACCCCTGGGACTTCGCGGCGGGCGAGCTGATCGCCCGCGAGGCCGGCGCGCGCACCGCGGGCCGGCCCGGCGAGCCGGTGTCCCAGGAGCTGACCGTGGCCGGGTCCCCGGCCGTCTTCGAGGCGCTGCAGCCCCTCCTGGAGGATCTGGGCGCCTGGCACGACTGATCGGCCCGATCGGACCCAGGAGGTCCCCGGAGCCGCGCACACCGCCGTACAGCCCGTGTACGCCTCCGGATACGACAAAGCGCCCCGGCACCGTCCCCTCGGTGCCGGGGCGCCCTTCGTCGCGGGCGTATGGGATCAGACGCTGGCCGCGCCGACCTCCACACCGTGCTCGGAGGCCAGTCGCTGGAGGTCTTCCAGCTCGGCCTGCTCGACATCGGCGAGGAAGTCGTCGCCCGTTTCGCGGGCCCGGTCCAGGTCGGCTTCGGTGGTCTTTATGCGCTGCAGAATGCCTGCGGTGAAAGCGTCCATGGTGCGCCCCCTCGTCGTGGGTCGGTGGCACGGGGGTGTGCCGACGGGTGTGGGCCCCTCGTCCACGGGGGTGTGGCAGAGGGAGATCACGGCGTGGTCCCTGTGGGCTGCCGGCCGGTCACGGTACGGCGTCGTGCAGGGCGTGATCGCGAGTGTGCAATCGTCCTCCCCATGCGGAACCTCACGGAAACCTCAGGCGGGCGGTGAATCCTGCCGATCGGGTGCCCGCGTCCCCGCCCATCGGAGGCCGCACCTGCTCTTACAGCCGGTTTACGGCTCTTCGGGGCAGGATGGATGTGCTCGAAATTTGTGTGTGCCCTGTTCGACGGGGCCGTGAGGAAGGACTAGCGACGTGCGTGTACTCGTCGTCGAGGACGAGCAGCTGCTCGCCGATGCGGTGGCCACCGGGCTGCGCCGGGAGGCCATGGCGGTCGACGTGGTGTACGACGGCGCGGCCGCGCTGGAGCGCATCGCGGTCAACGACTACGACGTCGTCGTGCTGGACCGCGACCTCCCGCTGGTCCACGGCGACGACGTCTGCCGCAGGATCGTCGAACTGGGGATGCCCACCCGCGTACTGATGCTGACCGCCTCCGGCGACGTCAGCGACCGCGTCGAGGGCCTGGAGATCGGCGCCGACGACTATCTCCCCAAGCCGTTCGCTTTCACCGAGCTGACGGCCCGCGTACGGGCCCTGGGCCGCCGTACGACCGTGGCCCTGCCGCCCGTCCTGGAGCGGGCCGGCATCAAGCTCGACCCGAACCGCCGTGAGGTCTTCCGGGACGGCAAGGAGGTCCAGCTCGCGCCCAAGGAGTTCGCGGTGCTGGAGGTCCTGATGCGCAGCGAGGGCACGGTCGTCTCGGCCGAGCAGCTGCTGGAGAAGGCGTGGGACGAGAACACCGACCCGTTCACGAACGTGGTCCGGGTGACCGTCATGACGCTGCGCCGCAAGCTCGGTGAGCCCGCGGTGATCGTGACCGTGCCGGGCTCCGGTTACCGGATCTGACGAGCATGGCCACGACGCCCGCGGCCCCCCAGTCGCCGCCCGCCCCGCCCAAGCCCACCTGGGACCCGAAACCGCCGGTCCGCCCGTTCCCCTGGCTGCGCCCGACCATCCGGATACGGCTCACGCTGCTGTACGGGGGCATGTTCCTGATGGCCGGCATCGTGCTGCTCGCGATCATCTACATGCTGGCCGCGAACGCGCTGCAGGACGGCAACCAGCTGCCGTTCAAGATCATCGGTTCGGACTTCCGGATCGTCACCGACCGCTGCCCCCAAGCGGCCACCAACAACGTCGACCAGCTGAACTCCGCCATCAACACCTGCATCTCGCAGCAGCGCGCGGTGGCCCTGAACAACCTCCTGAACCGCTCCCTGATGGCGCTGGTCGGCCTGACCATCGTCGCGTTCGCCTTCGGGTACGCGATGGCGGGCCGCGTCCTGTCGCCGCTCGGCCGCATCACGCGGACCGCGCAGCGGGTGGCCGGCTCCGACCTGCACCGGCGGATCGAGCTGGGCGGCCCGGACGACGAGCTGAAGGAGCTCGCCGACACGTTCGACGAGATGCTCGACCGGCTGGACCGCGCGTTCGAGTCGCAGCGGCGCTTCGTGGCGAACGCCTCGCACGAGCTGCGGACGCCGCTGGCGATCAACCGCACGCTCCTGGAGGTGCAGCTCGCCGACCCGGAGGCGTCGCCGGAGCTGGCCCAGTTGGGCAAGACCCTGCTGGCCACCAATGAGCGCAGCGAACAGCTCGTCGAGGGCCTGCTGCTGCTCGCCCGCAGCGAGAACAAGATCGTGGACCGGAAGCCGGTCGACCTCTCCGAGGTCGCCTCGCAGGCCATCGAACAGGCCCGCGGCGAGGCCCAGAACAAGGGCGTGGAGCTGCGCGGCGTACGCAAGCAGGTCTTCGTGCAGGGCAGCGGCGTTCTCCTGGAGCGCATCGCGCTGAACCTCGTACAGAACGCCGTGCGGTACAACGTCCCGGACGGCGGGTTCGTGGAGGTGACCACAGAGGCGCAGCCCGGGTGGGCCGTGCTGGTGGTCTCCAATACGGGCCCGGTGGTCCCCGCCTATGAGGTGGAGAACATCTTCGAGCCCTTCAGACGGCTGCGTACGGAGCGCACGGGCAGCGACAAGGGCGTGGGGCTCGGCCTGTCCATCGTGCGCTCCGTGGTCCGGGCGCACGACGGCACGATCACCGCGGTGCCGCGTGAGGGCGGAGGCCTGGACATGCGCGTGGTGCTCCCGGTGTGAGTGTTCCGGCCAGGGCACCCCGCGGGTCCGGCTTGACGCGGTGGCGGGTGTCCGGTCATCCTTCGCCCCGAGTTCGCTTTGCGCGGAATTCGACCGGTCCGTTCGTTGGCCCGGACGTGTGTGATCGCTCACAGGCGCGAATTCCGGGCCATCTACTCTCCGTGATCGCAAAGACCCTCGGAAGGCCGGGAAAATCCGGGTTTCCCGGGGGTCCGATCACGGGAAGTACACGGGATGGCAAGCGCGAGGTGCGACTTTAGGACCGTGTACGGTCCTATCGCCATCCAAACCGATCACCTCATCAGGGGTGCGGTTGGGTGTCGATTGAGTAACAGACCTTGATGTGAGGCAAAATCTCCGCCTCAGGTCGGGCACAAGTCCGGCCTCTCACGCGTTACGAGCGCTGAGACACCGCAGACACCCAGAGGGGGAGAGCGACCATGGCTACGGATTACGACACACCACGCAAGACCGATGACGACCTCAACGAGGACAGCATCGAAGAGCTGAAGTCGCGGCGGAACGACAAGTCCGCCTCGGCCGTCGACGTCGACGAGTTCGAGCAGGCCGAGGGCCTGGAACTGCCCGGCGCCGACCTGTCCAACGAAGAGCTCGCCGTGCGGGTCCTGCCCAAGCAGCAGGACGAGTTCACGTGCATGAGCTGCTTCCTGGTCCACCACCGCAGCCAGCTGGCGGCGGAGGACAAGAACGGCCAGCCCATCTGCCGCGACTGCGCGGCCTGAGGGCGGGCCGAGGCCGTGGCGCACGCGCCGCACCCGGCCGGGAAGCCGACGGCTTCCCGGGCAGGCGTCGCACCGAGCCACGGTCGCCGGGACGACAGCGTGAGGTGAAGCTCAGTGAGACCGTTCCGTAGAGGCAAGCAGGGCGAGACCGGTCCGGCGGCCGGCGCACGAACACGCGAGGAAACCGCGCCCGTGCCCGCCGACCAGGCCGCCCTCCCCGCGGAGCGGCACACCGAAGCGCTGAGGGAGCGTGGCCGCGCGGCCACGCTCGCGGCCAGAGTGGGCGACGGCGCGCGCAAAGGCGGTGCCGGAGCGCGGTCGGGACTTTCCTGGACCGCCGACCGGATCATCGAGATCGCCCCGCGGATCCCGGTCCGCGACCTGGCCACGCTGCGCCGACAGTTTCCCGGGCTGACCCCCGAGCAGCTGGCGGACAAGCTCGTCGCCGGAGCGACGAAGGGCACCGCCACCGTCGGTGCGGGAGTGGGCGCGGCGGCCATGATGCCGGTGCCGCCCGCGATGCCGGCCGAGCTGGCCGCCGAGGTCGTCGGCGTCGCCTCGGTCGAGATCAAGCTCATCGCCGAGCTGCACGAGGTGTACGGCGTGCGTCCGCAGGGCGCTCTCCGGGCCCGCGGCCTGGCCTACGTCCAGTCCTGGACGCAGGAGCGCGGCGTGGACGTCGCGAAGCCCGCCTCGCTGAATCTCGCGCTCGGCGGCCAGATGAAGCGCGAGCTGCGCCAGCAGATCATGAAGCGCATGATGCGCAACCTGCCGAGCATGACGCCGTTCATGATCGGCGCCGCGGTCGGCGCGTTCATGAACCGCCGGGACACCGCCAGGCTGGCAGCCAAGATCCGGCAGGATCTGCGCCGCCGCCAGGTCCCCTGGGACGCGCTCCCGGACCCGGCCCCGGCCCCCGTGCGCAAGCGGCTCACGGGGCCGCGCCAGACCCGGCCTCCCCGGCCGCCACAAGCCCGACCGGGACGCCTGACCCGCCGCGTCAGGCGCGGATCGCCGCCAGCGCCGCCGACAGCTCCTCCGGATGCCGCGTCGACAGGTACACGTACGGCGTCGGGTCCGCCGGATCGGCCACCTCGACCCGCACCGCCGTGGGGATGTAGCTGCGCATCAGCATGAACGCGCGGGTGTCGGCCTTGTACGTGCGCCAGGCCCGGGCCTCCTCCGCGTCCAGCACGTGCGCCTCGCCCAGCGCCGCGGCCGGGATCTTCGCGTCGCCCGCGATCAGCGACCCGGCGACGATCCGGATGCGCGCGGAGCCGTACGAACTCACCAGTACCGCGGACAGGGCCGCGCCGCCGACCAGCCCGCCCAGCATCGGCAGCGTCCCGAGCGGCAGCAGCATCAGGGCGCAGGCGATGCCGACGGCGGCGGCGATCACCCACCACGAACGGGGGGCGGTGAGACGTTCTTCGTACGACTGCATGGGTCCAGCTTGGCACGTGCGCGCGCGTGCTCCGCGCGCGCGGGTAGGGTCTCCACCTGTGAGTGGAGCCAGACCGCAGACGAAACAGACGACCCAGCTGACGCCGCCGGCGGACGCCACCGCGCCGGTGCGGCACCCCGACGCCCCCGCGCCCGGTGAGCTGCTCGGCGCGCACTACGACCGATGTTTCGGATGCGGCGGGGAGCAGCCGCACGGCCTGCACCTGGCCGCGCGGGCCGGCGAGGGCGTGCGCGTCAGCGCGGAGTTCACCGTCAAGGAGGCCCACCAGGGCGCGCCGGGCCTGGCTCACGGCGGCGTGCTGGCCACGGCCCTGGACGAGACGCTCGGCTCGCTCAACTGGCTGCTGCAGGCGATCGCGGTGACCGGGCGGCTGGAGACCGACTTCCTGCGCCCCGTGCCGGTCGGCACGGTCCTGCACCTGGACGCCGAGGTCACCGCGGTGCACCGGCGGAAGATCTACTCCCGCGCCGAGGGCCGGATCGGCGGCCCGGACGGCCCGGTGGCGGTCCGCGCCGAAGCGGTCTTCATCGAGGTGAAGGTCGAGCACTTCATCGACAACGGCCGGCCCGAGGAGATCCAGGCCGCGATGGCCGACCCGGACCAGCTGCGCCGCGCCCGCGCTTTCGAGGTGAACCCATGACACAGCAGGCACAGCAGGGACGGACTCCGGTGGACGTGCAGATCCGGCGGGTGGATCCGGAGGTTCCGCTGCCCGCATACGGGCACCCGGGCGACGCCGGGGCCGACCTCGTCACCACCGAGGCGGCCGAACTGGCCCCGGGGGAGCGCACGGTGCTCCCCACGGGGGTGGCCATCGCGCTGCCCGAGGGGTACGCCGCGTTCGTGCACCCGCGGTCGGGCCTTGCGGCCCGCTGCGGTGTGGCGCTCGTGAATGCCCCGGGGACGGTGGATGCCGGGTACCGTGGGGAGATCAAGGTGATCGTGGTCAATCTGGATCCGCGCGAGTCCGTGCGTTTCGAGAGGTTCGACCGGATCGCCCAACTGGTCGTCCAGCAGGTCGAGAAGGTGCGCTTCCAGGAGGTGGCGGAGCTTCCCGGCTCGGCGCGGGCCGAAGGGGGATTCGGGTCCACCGGCGGTCACGCGGCGGTGGGCGGCGCGGGCGGGAATGGATACGCATCGGTCGGTGCCGACCGGGAAGGACAGTGACGTGTTCGGACGTCGCAAGAAGAACGAGGCTCCTGACGACGCGGTCGAGGCGGTCGATCCTGCCGAGGAGGCGACGTCGTCGGACCGGTCCGACGCGGACGACGAGGGCTACGGCGTGAGCCTCCCGCCGGCCCCGCGCCCCGACGGCCCCTGGGACGACTCCGAGGTGGGCAATCCGGGCGAGGGCCGGGTGGACCTGGGCGGCCTGTTCGTACCGGGCGTCGAGGGCATGGAGCTGCGGGTGGAGGTCGCCGGTGACGCGATCGTCGCCGCGACCATCGTGCTGCAGGACAGCGCCGTGCAGCTGCAGGCGTTCGCCGCGCCCAAGAACGAGGGCATCTGGGGCGAGGTCCGCGAGGAGATCGCCTCCGGCATCACCCAGCAGGGCGGCGTCATCGACACGGTCGACGGCCCGCTGGGCTGGGAGCTGCGCGCCCAGGTGCCGGTGCAGCTGCCGGACGGGACGAACGGCGTGCAGGTCGTGCGGTTCGTCGGCGTGGACGGCCCGCGCTGGTTCCTGCGCGGCGTGATCTCCGGCCAGGGCGCGGTGCAGCCGCAGGCCGCCGGGCTGCTGGAGCAGATCTTCCGGGACACGGTCGTGGTCCGCGGCGAGGGCCCGATGGCGCCCCGCGACCCGATCGTCCTCAAGCTCCCCGACGACGCGCAGATGGTGCCCGAGGGCGTCCAGCAGGACGACGCCTCGCAGTCCCGCTTCGGCGGCGGCGTGGAGCGCCTGGAGCGCGGCCCGGAGATCACCGAGATCCGCTGAGCCGACGGCCGCCCCGGTGGCGGCATGCGTACGGGCCGTGCCCTCCCGGGCGCGGCCCGTCGGCGTTCCCAGGGCGCGGCCCGTCGGCGTTCCCGTCAGGGTCCCGTCAAGACCGGCCCCCGAGGCCCCCTGCGCGGCGTTCAACCCGCTCCCGCTCGGTTAATGTCGGCAGCGGAACGGCCCCACGGGGAGCGGCTCGCAGGTAAGACAATGAGGCCATGGGACGCGGCAAGCTTCGCATCTATCTCGGCGCGGCGCCGGGTGTCGGCAAGACGTACTCGATGCTCTCCGAGGCGCACCGGCGCCTGGAGCGCGGCACGGACGTCGTCGTCGCGTTCGTGGAGCACCACGACCGGCCGCGTACGGAAGTACTGCTGCACGGCCTGGAGGAGCTGGGGCGCCGGGAGCTGAGCCATCGGGGCACGGCGTTCACCGAGATGGACGTGGACGCGGTACTGGCCCGCCGGCCCGCCGTCGCGCTGGTCGACGAGCTGGCGCACACCAACGTCCCCGGCTCCCGGAACGCCAAGCGCTGGCAGGACGTCGAAGAGCTGCTCGAAGCGGGCATCGACGTGGTGTCCACCGTCAACATCCAGCACCTGGAGTCACTCGGTGACGTGGTGGAGTCGATAACGGGCGTACGGCAGCGCGAGACCGTCCCCGACGAGGTGGTCCGCCGCGCCGACCAGATCGAGCTGGTCGACATGTCGCCACAGGCGCTGCGCCGCCGCATGGCGCACGGCAACGTCTACGCCTCCGACAAGGTCGACGCCGCGCTGTCGAACTACTTCCGCCCCGGCAACCTCACCGCCCTCCGCGAGCTGGCGCTGCTGTGGGTGGCCGACCGGGTGGACGAGTACCTCCAGCAGTACCGCGCCGAGCACTCCATCCGCTCCACCTGGCAGGCCCGCGAGCGCATCGTCGTCGGCCTCACCGGCGGCCCCGAGGGCAAGACGCTGCTGCGTCGTGCAGCGCGGATGGCCGCCAAGGGCTCCGGCAGCGAGGTACTGGCCGTCTACATCGCGCGCAGCGACGGGCTCACCGGCGCCTCGCCCAAGGAGCTGGCCGTCCAGCGGACCCTGGTCGAGGACCTGGGCGGCAGCTTCCACCACGTCATCGGCGACGACGTGCCCAGCGCCCTGCTGGAGTTCGCGCGCGGCGTCAACGCCACCCAGATCGTGCTGGGGTCGAGTCGCCGGAAGGCTTGGCAGTACGTCTTCGGCCCGGGAGTCGGCGCGACCGTCGCCCGCGACTCGGGGCCCGACCTGGACGTCCACATCGTCACCCACGACGAGGTCGCCAAGGGGCGCGGCCTGCCGGTCGCGCGCGGCGCCCGGCTCAGCCGCTCCCGCGTGCTGGCCGGCTGGCTCACCGGCGTGCTCGGCCCCGTACTGCTCACGCTGCTGCTGTACAACATGGAGAGCGGCCCGGGGCTCGCCAACGACGTGCTGCTCTTCCTGTTCCTGACCGTGGCGGCCGCGCTGCTCGGCGGGCTGCTGGCGGCGCTCGCCTCGGCGGCCGTCGGCTCGGTCCTGCTGAACTTCTACTTCACGCCGCCCACCCACAGCATCACCATCGCCGACCCCCAGAACATCGTCGCCATCGCGATCTTCTTCGCGGTCGGGGTGGCCGTCGCCTCCGTGGTGGACCTGGCGGCCCGCCGTACGCACCAGGCCGCCCGGCTGCGCGCCGAGGCGGAGATCCTGTCGTTCCTGGCCGGCAGCGTGCTGCGCGGGGAGACCACACTCAACGCGCTGCTCGAACGCGTGCGCGAGACCTTCGCCATGGATGCCGTCGCCCTCCTCGAACGCGAGAGCGACGTCGAGCCGTGGACCTGCGCGGGCAGCGTCGGCGAGGCCACGGCCCCGCGCCGCCCCGAGGACGCGGACGTGGACATGCCCGTCAGCGACCACATGGCCCTCGCGCTCACCGGCCGCAAGCTGCCCGCCGAGGACCGCCGCGTGCTCGCCGCCTTCGCCGCCCAGGCCGCCGTCGTACTGGACCGCCAGCGGCTGGTCGGCGAGGCCGAGCGGGCCCGCGAGCTGGCCGAGGGCAACCGCATCCGTACCGCCCTGCTCGCCGCCGTCAGCCACGACCTGCGCACCCCCCTCGCCGGCATCAAGGCCGCCGTCACCTCGCTCCGCTCCGACGACGTGGCCTGGTCCGAGGAGGACGAGGCCGAGCTGCTGGCCGGCATCGAGGACGGCGCCGACCGGCTGGACCACCTGGTCGGCAACCTCCTGGACATGTCCCGGCTGCAGACCGGCACGGTCACCCCGCTGATCCGCGACACCGACCTGGACGAGGTCGTGCCGATGGCGCTCGGCGGCGTCCCCGAGGGCAGCGTCTGCCTGGACATACCCGAAGAGCTGCCCATCGTGGCCGTCGACCCCGGCCTGCTGGAGCGGTGCGTCGCCAACCTCGTCGAGAACGCCGTGAAGTACAGCCCGGACGGTGCGCCCGTCACGGTCGCCGCCAGCGCGCTCGGCGAGCGCGTGGAGGTACGCGTCGTGGACCGCGGCCCCGGCGTCCCCGACGCCGCCAAGGACCGCATCTTCGAGCCGTTCCAGCGCTACGGCGACGCCCCGCGCGGCGCCGGCGTCGGCCTCGGCCTCGCGGTCTCCCGCGGCTTCGCCGAAGCCATGGGCGGCACCCTCGCCGCCGAGGACACCCCAGGAGGCGGTCTGACCATGGTCCTGACCCTGCGCGCCGCGGCCGGCCACCCGCCGGTCAGCCCCGCCCTCCCCGCCCGGGCGACGACATGAGCGCGCCCGCTCCCCGTACACCGACTGCGGCGGCCCCGTGCCGTCCGCGGGAAAGGCAGGCCCGATGAACCGGGTGCTCGTGGTCGACGACGAGCCGCAGATCGTCCGCGCCCTCGTGATCAACCTCAAGGCGCGCAAGTACGAGGTGGACGCCGCGCCCGACGGCGCCACCGCGCTCCGGCTCGCCGCCGCCCGCCACCCCGACGTCGTCGTCCTGGACCTCGGCCTGCCCGACATGGACGGCGTGGACGTGATCAGGGGCCTGCGCGGCTGGACCCGCGTACCGATCCTCGTGCTCTCCGCCCGGCAGACCTCCGACGAGAAGGTCGAGGCGCTGGACGCGGGCGCCGACGACTACGTCACCAAGCCGTTCGGCATGGACGAGCTGCTGGCCCGGCTGCGCGCCGCCGTGCGCCGCGCCGAGCCCACCGGGCCCGCCGACGCAGCCGTCCTGGTCGAGACCGACGGCTTCACCGTCGACCTGGCCGCCAAGAAGGTCAACCGCGGCGGGCGCGACGTCCGCCTCACCCCCACCGAGTGGCACCTCCTGGAGGTGCTCGTGCGCAACACGGGCCGGCTGGTCAGCCAGAAACAGCTGCTCCAGGAGGTCTGGGGCCCGTCGTACGGCACGGAATCCAACTATCTGCGGGTCTACATGGCCCAGCTGCGCCGCAAACTGGAGGCCGATCCGTCCCACCCCCGGCACTTCGTCACCGAGCCGGGCATGGGCTACCGCTTCGAACAGTGATCCGCACGCAGCGTCGGCCGGCCGCAGCGGGCCGTGTTCGGGCCCTCGGACCCGTGATCCCGGCGCGAGGCGGCCGGTACGCTGGCTCTATGAGTGCTGGGACCCGTTCCGAGAAGCCGGCCGGACGCTTCCGCCGGATGCTCGACAGGCTGTCCTCCTCCGAGGAGGAGCTGCAGTCGGCCGAGCTGCAGCAGGACGCGCAGAACGCGGGCTGTACGCGGATCTGCGACTGCGACGACCGTCAGATCGTGAAGGTCACGGGTACGCTGCGGCACGTCACGCTGCGTCCCCGGGCCGGGGTGCCGGCGCTGGAGGCCGAGCTGTTCGACGGCTCGGCGGCGCTGGACGTGGTCTGGCTCGGCCGGCGCGCCATCACCGGTATCGAGCCGGGCCGTAAGCTCATCGCCTCCGGCCGGATCTCGATGAGCCACGGACGCCGGGTGCTGTTCAATCCGAAGTACGAACTCCGACCGCTCGGACAGGAGTAGCCGGTGACGTCGTTCGAGAAGACGACCACGAGCAACGAGGAAGCGCCCGCCGCCGGGCACGGAAAGGCGGCCGCCGAGAAGGCCATTCTGGAGGCGTTCGGCGGCTTCTGGGGCATGGTGGACACGACGGTCCCCGGACTGGTCTTCGTGCTGATCTACACGATCAAGCGGGACATCCACATCGCCGCGATCGTCGCCCTGGGCCTGACCGTCCTGCTGGCGCTGGCCCGGCTCGCCCGGAGGGAAACCCTCAAGCACGCCTTCAGCGGCGTCTTCGGCGTGGCCTTCGGCGCCGTCTTCGCGATGATGTCCGGCGACGCCAAGAACTTCTACCTGCCGGGGATGCTCTACACACTGGGCCTCGCGGTCGTGTACGTGCTCTCCGCGCTCTTCAAGTACCCGCTCATCGGCGTCCTGCTCGGCCCGATCCTGCGCGAGAACCTCTCCTGGCGCACCCGCAACCCCGGCCGCTTCAAGGCGTACACCAAGTCCACCTACGCCTGGGGCGCCATCCTGCTCGCCAAGTCCGCGATCCTCTTCCCGCTGTACTGGTGGGGCGACGCCACCCAGCTCGGCTGGGTCAAGGTCGCGCTCGGCATCCCGCCGTTCCTGCTCTGCGTCTACCTCACCTGGATCTTTCTGGCGAAGGCCCCGGCCCCGATCGACGTGATCGCCGAAATGGAAGCGAAGGAAAAGGCCGAGGCCGAGGCCGGCAAATCCAGCCCGTCCGGCGTTTGAGGACGAGCAGGCCGCAGGCCGCGCGACAAGGCCCGGGACCGCAGCGGTCCCGGGCCTTGCGTACGTCGGTAAAACCCCTACTCCGGCTTCCGCACCGACAGCAGGTCCTCCAGCTGCTCCTCCCGCGCCTGCGCCGCGACGAACAGCAGCTCGTCACCGGCCTCCAGCGCGTCCTCCTTGTTGGGCGTGAGCACCCGGGTCCCGCGGATGATCGTCACCAGCGAGGTGTCCTCGGGCCACTCCACGTCGCCCACCTGGGTACCCGCCAGCGCCGCCTCCGGGGGCAGCGTCAGCTCGACGAGGTTGGCGTCGCCGTGGCTGAAGCGCAGCAGCCGTACGAGATCGCCGACGCTCACCGCCTCCTCCACCAGCGCGGACATCAGGCGCGGCGTGGAGACCGCCACGTCGACGCCCCACGCCTCGTTGAAGAGCCACTCGTTCTTGGGGTTGTTGACGCGGGCCACCACGCGCGGCACGCCGTACTCCGTCTTGGCCAGCAGCGAGACGACGAGGTTGACCTTGTCGTCGCCGGTCGCCGCGATGACGACGTTGCACCGCTGCAGCGCGGCCTCGTCCAGCGAGGTGATCTCGCAGGCGTCGGCCAGCAGCCACTCCGCCTGCGGCACCCGCTCCACGGAGATCGCCGTAGGCGCCTTGTCGATGAGCAGGACCTCATGGCCGTTTTCCAGGAGCTCGCCCGCGATGGAGCGGCCCACCGCTCCCGCGCCCGCGATCGCGACCCTCATGCGCCTGCCTCCTCGGGCCCTTCGGCGAACGCCGCCTCGACCTTCTCCACATCGTCGGTGCGCATCATCACGTGCACCAGATCGCCTTCCTGCAGGACGGTCTGCGAGGTCGGCAGTATCGCCTCACCCAGCCGGGTGAGGAAGGCCACCCGTACGCCGGTCTCCTCCTGGAGCCGGCTGACCTTGTGGCCGACCCAGGACGCGTCGGTGTGCACCTCGGCGAGCTGCACGCCGCCGCTGGGATCCCGCCACAGCGGCTCGGCGCCCGAGGGGAGCAGCCGGCGCAGCATCTGGTCCGCCGTCCAGCGGACGGTGGCCACGGTCGGGATGCCCAGGCGCTGGTAGACCTCGGCGCGGCGCGGGTCGTAGATGCGGGCCGCGACGTTCTCGACGCCGAACATCTCGCGGGCCACCCGGGCGGCGATGATGTTGGAGTTGTCGCCGCTGCTGACCGCCGCGAACGCGCCGGCCTCCTCGATCCCGGCCTCGCGCAGGGTGTCCTGGTCGAAGCCGACGCCGGTCACCCGGCGGCCCCCGAAGCCGGAGCCCAGCCGCCGGAAGGCGGTGGGGTCCTGGTCGACCACGGCGATCGTGTGGCCCTGGCTCTCCAGGGTCTGTGCGAGCGCGGATCCGACCCGCCCGCAGCCCATGATGACGATGTGCATCGTCCGCTTACCCCGCACTCCTCGTAGGCCCGCTGGCCTGCCTCAACACCCTGCTCACAACTTTCTTTCCGGCGTACCGGCCCGCCCGGGGCGCCCTGGCCCCGGTACCGCCCGGTCACGAGCTTATGCGGCAACGGGGGAGTTGCCCCCGCTGATGTGCGACACCACCGTAACCGGCTCGCCGGAGGGAGGGAGTGCTGCCCTTCAGGCGCCGGTTCGGCCGGGGGCGGGGGAGCCGGCCGGTCCCAGGCGGGTCCCCGCCGGGAAGACGAAGCGCGCGGAGGAGACGGAGAACGTACAGCGGGGTGCCGGGGACGCGAGGTCCGGCAGGGGCGGGTGCCAGTCCAGGACGCCGAGCCGGCCCCGGCCGAGGCGCCCCGAGACCTGCCCGCACAGGAACGTCCGCTCGCCGCCGATCCGGCCGAACCCGCTGCTGGGGGCGCGGAGGACCGGGACGCGCGCCCTGCCGTGCGGGCCCAGGCGCAGGGCCGCGACCGGCCCGTCGTCGTCGCGGATGCGGACGCTCTCCGCGTCCCACGAGAAGCGCGCGAGCTCCTTGGGGATGCCCCACAGCCTCCGCCCGCCGCGCAGCGACGCCTCCGAGTCCACCCAGATCCGATGGCAGAACATGCCCACGCGGCGGCCCCGGCGGGCCGGGGAGCCGACCGCGAATTCGTCGTACCGCAGCGAGCCCTCCGTGAAGCGCGCGAGCACCACGAGGAGCGTGCGGCGGCCGCCGACGGGAGTGAGGTCGGCGGGCAGCTCCGGCGCCTCGCGCGCGGTGAGCACGGACATCCACAGCACGCCGCGCGCCTTCCAGGGCGGCGCGGGGTAGTCCGTGGCGGGCGGTCCGGTGGGGTCGGTCACTGCGGTACTCCTTCCAGCGGGGCCGGTCACCACTCTCCTCGCCGTGGGCCGCGCAGCGCGCGCCGGACCGCCGTGAGTCCCAGGGTGGTGAAGGCCAGGGTCTGCGTGGGGCAGTGGCTCAGCAGCGGGCGGGGGCCGTACATCTCCGGCCGCCCCGGCCAGCTGCCGTCCGCCCGCTGCGCCGCGGCCAGGCGGTCCAGCTCGGCGCGGACCGCGCGGTGTCCGGCCGGCAGCGCGGGCGCGATCTCGCACACCGCGTAGGGGGCGCCGCGGTACCAGCTCGCGGCCCAGCCGTCGCCGGCGGACCAGGCGCGCCCTGCGTACGCGCCGAGCCAGCGGCGGGCCGCGCCGGTGGGGACGCGGTGCCGGCCGCGGTAGCGGTCCAGGGCGGTGACGGCATGGGCGACCACGTCGGGGGCCGGCGGATCGCCCGCCGCCTGCCAGGTGGACCACAGGCCCGCCCCGCTCTGCTGCTCGGCGAGGTGGCCGAGCGCGCGGCGCGCCGCGTCCGCCGCCTCCGGGAGGCCGGCGAGGGCGATGAGCACCGCCGCGGTGGTGTCGTTGTCGGACTCCAGCCCCTGCCGGCACGGCCAGCCCCCGTCGGGCCGCTGGGCCGCGCGCAGGAACTCCAGCGCGCGGGGGAGTCCCTGCACGTCGAAGTCGGGCTCGCCCCGGAACGCCCGTACCGTCAGCTGGGTGTCCCACACGTCGGTGGTCAGGAAACGCCAGGTACCGTCCGGGTGCTGCGCCGTGAGCAGGTGGCCGCGGGCCCGGTACCGCGCGGTGCCGGTCGGGACGACCGCGTTCAGGGCGAGCAGCGCGAGGGATGTGCTCAGGACGTTCCCGTAGAAGGAGCCGTCCGGCGACTGGAGGTCCGCGAGGCGCCGCGCGGCCGCTTCCGCGTCCTGTGCGTCACCGAAGTACCGCTCGACGAGCGCGTGCTCGGCCAGCAGGTCCACCAGCGCCCACGACTTCAGCCGGGAGCGGCCCGCCCCGTCCACCGCCGTGCGCAGGCCGGCGCGGAGCGCCCGCAGGCCGGCCGCCGTGACCGGCTCGCGCCCGGCCGCCTCCGGCGCCACCCGCTGCGCGCACGCCCGCAGCACGGCCAGCAGCCGGAGCCGGGGCGCGAAGACCGGGCCGCTGAACGCCTCGGCGGCGGGGTGGTGTCCGTCGGCCCTGTCGCAGGCCAGACCGGCCAGCAGCGTCTCCGCGTACCGGGCGAGCGAATGGTGCGTCTGGGGGCGCGCGGTGCGCAGCCACTGGCGCGCCCGGCGGACCGCGCGCCGGGCCGCCGGGGTGGCCTCCCGGGACAGGGCCAGGCAGGCCAGGGCGGTCTCCGTGACGCGCGGGTCGGGCGGCGTCCGCCAGCCGCCGTCCTCCTGCTGGTGGCGCAGGCAGTGGTCGAGCGCGCGGGCGAGCATGTCGTCCGCCTGCCGGACGGGATCGTGCAGCGGATCCCGGTACGCCGTGCCGGATTCCCCGCCGCGCCCGGGCATGTCAGCCGGCGGGCGGCCGCAGCGGCCCCAGCAATTGGTTCCCCGGCGCGTCCGCGTCGTCGCTCACAAAGAATTCCTGGAGCGCGTCCCGCCATTCCTGGTGGCTGATGGCGCCGTCGCCGTCCCTGTCGAGCCGGCGGAACGCCTCCTCGCAGTGCTCGGCGTCCACGCCGACGTGGGTGTAAATACGCCGGTACTCCGCCAGGCTCAGCGTCCCGCTCCTGTCCGTGTCCAGCGCGCGCATCAAGGCGTCGGGGACGGCCAGTACTGCGTCGTCGAGATTCGCGGGCGACGAGACGAGGGACCCCATACGGGCGACGAATTCCTGCCGGTCGATCCGGGTGTCCTGGCTGGATCCCCCGGAGGGCACCAGGAGCTTCCACCACTTCTCGAAGGCCGCACGGACCGCCGCCGCGTTCGCGTTGTCGCCCCGCGGGGGCAGCCCCGCTATTCCCTCCGCGAAACGGAAGAACCGCTCCCGCGTGAGATATCCCTGGCCTTCCCGGTCGAACATCTCGAAGAGCGCATCGAATTTCTGGTCCTTGAGCGTGCCGGGCATGGCTCGCCGCCCTTTCGTCCACTGCCGCCGATGTGCCGCTAGGGCATCGCATGCAGCATCCGCGCCCGGTGCCGGGCCTTTCAAGCGGGCATTCGGACAGCTTGCATTGTCCGAGTGCGGGGGAATTCAGTGCGAGACCGGCAAGAAATCGTGTCAGCCCGCACGAGAACCGCGTACGGGAAATCCGGCAGTGGCTGCGGAGGTTCCCGGGACCGCTGCCGGGGCCCGGAGGCCGGGCCGTGCCGTGCCTTCGTGATCTTCGGGAGGCATGCTGGGCGACGTGTCCTCACTGTCACCCGTGCCTCAGCAGTCCCCACCGGCCCCGAGCACCCCGCACATGGTGGTGTGCGGCGACGACTCCCTGGCCCACCGGCTCGCCGTCGAGCTGCGGGAGGTCTACCGCGAGCGGGTCACCCTCGTCGTGCCCTCCGTACGCGACCCGCGCGGGCCCCGCGTCCCGCAGCCCGCCCGCGGCGGCCTGGGCCGGGCCGGCGCGTTCCTCGGCCGGATGACGGCGGCGGTCGGCCGCACGAACGCCCCGGACGACGCGAGACCCGCCGACGGCTTGGCCGCGCCGGACGCCGCGGAGGAGGCCGGGCCGGTACGCGTACTGGAAGCGCCCGAGCCCGACGACGAGACGCTCACCGAAGCGGGCGTCGAGGAGGCCGGCGCGCTGGCCCTGGTCTACGACGACGACGAGACCAACATCCACGCCGCGCTGCGCGCCCGCCGCATGAACCCCCGGCTCCGGCTGGTCATCCGCCTCTACAACCGCCGGCTCGGCCAGCACCTGGAGGAACTGCTGGACCAGGCCGCCGCCGTCGTCTGGTCCGACACCTCCGACATCGACGCCTCCACCACCGTCCTCTCCGACGCCGACACGGTCGCGCCCGCGCTCACCGCCACGGCCGTGGCCGGCACCAGCAAGGTCATCGAGGTCGACGGGCTGCTGCTGCGGGCCGTTGAGCACACCCCGGGCGCGCCCGCATCGCCGCGCGCCGCCGGCCGCGGCCTCGCCACCCTCGCCCTGCTCTCCCCCTCGGCCTCGGACGAGACGGCGCACGAAGGCGGCCCGGCGCCGGTCCCGCCCCCGGGCCGTTCCCGGCACGGCGGCCGCACCGGCCACCGGCACGCGGCCGACGACGACGGGCCGACACTGCTGCCCGACGACGCCACCGCGGCGGCCGCGGCGGGCCGCGCCACCGTCGAGCTGGAGACCGTCTCCTACCGCGGGCGCCGGCCGCCGGCCCGCCGCCTCGTGGGGCGCGGCGCGCCGCTCGGCTCGCTCTTCTCACGGCGGCTGCGCTGGTCGATAGCCGGCCTCGTCGGCACCGTACTGACCCTGGCCGTCGTCTCGACGCTGGCCACCGGCGAGGACCCGCTGCACGCGGCGTACCTCTCCCTCCTGGACCTCTTCGCGATCAACGAACCCGCGATCCACGAGGGCCCGGCCCGCAAGGTGCTGCAGCTGCTGTCCGGCCTCACCGGCCTCCTCCTGCTGCCCGTCCTGGTCGCCGCCGCCTTCGAAGCGCTCGGCACCTTCCGCAGCGCCGCCTCGCTGCGCCGCCCGCCGCGCGGCATCTCCGGCCACGTCGTCCTCCTCGGCCTCGGCAAGGTCGGCACCCGCGTCCTGGCCCGGCTGCGCGAGCTGGGCGTCCCGGTCGTCTGCGTCGAGGAGGACCCCGACGCGCGCGGCATCCCGCTGGCCCGCCGGCTGCGGGTGCCGACCGTGCTGGGCGACGCCACCGAGGACGGCGTGCTGGAGGCCGCCGGGATCGCCCGCGCCCGTACCCTCCTCGCGCTGACCAGCGAAGACGGCACGAACCTGGAGGCGTCGCTGTACGCCAGGTCGGTCAAACCGCAGCTGCGGGTGACGCTGCGGCTCTTCGACGACCGGTTCGCCACCGCCGTCTACCGCACCCTGCGCGCCGCCCACCCCACCGCCGTCACCCGCAGCCGCAGCGTCTCCTTCATGGCAGCGCCCGCCTTCGCCGGCGCCATGATGGGCCGCCAGATCCTCGGCGCCGTCCCCGTCGAGCGCCGGCTGCTGCTCGTCGCCCATGTCGACGTGCGCGGCCAGACCGAGCTGGTGGGCCGCCGGGCCGACGAGGTGTTCCGGGCCGGGCGGCTGCGGGTGGTGGCCGTCAACATCGGCGCGTCCCAGGACCCCGCCGAGGACCCGGAGACCATGCCGGCCCACGGCGGGCAGCGCTGGGAGCCGGCCCGGCTGGTCCGCGACCTGCCGCCCGGGTACGTCCTGCGGCCCCAGGACCGCGTGGTCATCGCAGCCACCCGCGAGGGGCTGGGCGAGCTGCTCGGCCGCCGCCCGCGCCCCGCCGGGAACCCGCGGAGCGGATCTGCCGGGATCCGGCAGGATTGATAGCGTCCCGGTGTCCGGGAGTCGGCAACGAAGCCCCCGGAACCGGCCCGACGGGCGCCGGGACGAGCAGGAGCAGGGAGCACAACAGGTGGAGCGCGGCACAGCGGAACCGCACAGCCTCGGCGAGTACGCCGGCCTCCTCGGGGAGGTGTCACGGACCGGGCGGCTGCTCCGCCGCGAGGAACTGGACGTGCTGCGCGAGCTGGGGGAGCGGGCCGCCGAGGAGGGCCTGAGCCTGCGCGAGCTGGTCGGCCGCTACCTGGGGGAGACCCGTCGGCTGTGGAGCTCGCTGCCCGGTGTGGCGCGGGCCGCGGGCGCCACCGAGGGCGCCCGTACCGGCGACGCGCTGCTCGCGGCCGTCGAGGCGGCAGTCGCCGCACTCGGCGAGGGCCACGAGCGCGCGCAGCGGCTCGCGGTCCGGCAGGAGGAGGCGGCCCGCCGCGAATTCGTCGACGACCTTCTTTACGGGCGCAGCGACCTGGGCCGGCTCGCCGAGCGCGCCGAGCGCTTCGGGCTGCGGCTGGCCGGGGAGCACGCGGTGGCCGTCGCGGAGGGCCCGGAGCGCTTCGACGACCTGCACCCGGTGGCCCGGCGCGTGGAGCGCGAGCTGCTGACCCGCTTCGGCGACCGCGACGTGCTGATCGCCACCAAGGCCGGGCGGCTGGTGTGCGTGGCGGCGGGCGGCCGGGACGGCGCCCTGGACGCCTTCGCGAAGTACGCCCGCTCCCCGGGCTCCGGCGGGCGCGGCGCGCACCGGGTCGCGCTCGGCCGGCCGCACGCCGGCGCCGGTGGCGTGGTCACCTCGTACGAAGAGGCGCTGGGCGCGCTGGAGCTGGCGACCCAGCTGGAGCTGACCGAGCCCGTGCTGCACGCGGCCGACCTGCTGGTCTTCCCCGTCCTGCTGCGCGACCGGGCCGCCATGGCCGACCTCGTACGCAGCGTGCTGGGGCCGCTGACCGAGGGGCGGGGCGGGGCGCGGCCGCTGCTGGAGACGATCTGGGCCTGCGCGGCGACGGCGTACGTCAACGCCGAGGCGGCCCGCCGGCTCCAGGTCAGCGTGCGCACCCTCTCCTACCGGCTGGCCCGCATCAAGGAGCTGACCGGCTACGACCCGGCCGACGGGCTGCAGCGCTACACCCTGGAGACGGCGGCGATGGGCGCGCGCGTGCTGGGCTGGCCGGACCGGCCGCTGTAGTTCCCCCGGACGTCCGGTCCGCACCGGCCTTCTGCGGGCCGTCCGGCGGGGCAAGTGCCGGTCGGTGAGCCATCAAAATCGCGTAAAGATTGCCGGGAACCGGCAATGTGCCGAGGCCGTGGCGAATGCCACCATCGGGGCGCACCGGCGGGTGCACGGCGGGCGGCGCAGCATCAGGGGTCTGCTCGCCCGCCGGGCCGCCCGCAGCGGATCGGTTGTCCCCACCCTCGACGGGGGTGAGGGTGTGGACACCCCGCTCCGGGCAGGCAGTTCCGCCGTTCGGGCGAGGCGGAGCGGGTCCGCGTCCCGCCGCCCGATACCGCGGAACGACGGATTCCGTACCCCCGGCGGCACCCCCGGACGGCCGTGCGGACCAGTCGGGCGGCATCCCCCGGCAGGTGCCTTGCCCCTATGGGTGGCGGGTGGGCGACGGCCTTGACGAAGGCTTAGCATCCTCTGCGTGTCCAAACTGACCGACGTGCCCAAACGCATCTTGATCGGGCGCGCACTGCGCAGCGACAAGCTGGGAGAGACCCTTCTCCCGAAGCGCATCGCACTCCCCGTCTTCGCCTCCGACCCGCTCTCCTCCGTGGCGTACGCGCCGGGGGAGGTGCTGCTCGTCCTGTCCGTGGCAGGCGTGTCGGCGTACCACTTCAGCCCCTGGATCGCGGTCGCGGTCGTCGTGCTGATGTTCACGGTCGTGGCGTCGTACCGGCAGAACGTGCACGCCTACCCGAGCGGCGGCGGCGACTACGAGGTCGCCAACACCAACCTCGGCCCCAAGGCCGGCCTGACCGTGGCCAGTGCGCTGTTGGTCGACTACGTCCTCACCGTCGCCGTGTCCATCTCCTCCGGAGTGGAGAACCTCGGCTCGGCGATCCCCTTCGTGGTCGAGCACAAGACGTTCTGCGCCATCGCGATGATCGCGCTGCTCACCGTGATGAACCTGCGCGGCGTCAAGGAGTCGGGCAAGCTCTTCGCCATTCCGACGTACATCTTCGTCGCCGGCGTCTTCCTCATGATCCTCTGGGGCGCCTTCCGCGGCCTGGTCATGGGCGACACCATGAAGGCCCCCACCGCCGACTACACCATCCACGCCGAGCAGGGCGGCCTGGCCGGCTTCGCGCTGGTCTTCCTCCTGCTGCGCGCGTTCTCCTCCGGCTGTGCGGCGCTCACCGGCGTCGAGGCGATCTCCAACGGCGTGCCCGCCTTCCGCAAGCCCAAGTCCAAGAACGCCGCCACGACCCTGGCGCTGATGGGCGGCCTGGCCGTCACCATGTTCTGCGGCATCATCGTGCTGGCCATGACGACCGGCGTGAAGATGGCCGAGAAGCCGGCCACCGACCTGCTGCACAACGGCCACCCGGTCGGCGCCGGCTACACCCAGAACCCGGTCATCTCGCAGGTCGCGGCCGCGGTCTTCGGCGACGGCACGGCGCCCTTCGTCATCCTGGCCGCCGCCACCGCGCTGGTCCTCTTCCTCGCCGCGAACACCGCGTACAACGGCTTCCCGCTGCTCGGCTCGATCCTCGCGCAGGACCGCTACCTGCCGCGCCAGCTGCACACCCGCGGTGACCGCCTCGCGTTCTCCAACGGCATCGTGCTGCTCGCCGGCGCCGCCGTGATACTCGTCTACATCTACGGCGCCGACTCCACCCGGCTGATCCAGCTGTACATCGTCGGCGTCTTCGTCTCCTTCACGCTCAGCCAGATCGGCATGGTCCGGCACTGGAACCGCCACCTGGCCGGCGAGAACGACCAGGCCAAGCGCCGCCGGATGCACCGCTCCCGCGCGATCAACGCCTTCGGCGCCACCTTCACCGGGCTCGTGCTGGTCGTCGTCCTGCTGACGAAGTTCAGCCACGGCGCCTGGGTCGCGCTGCTCGGCATGGTCATCTTCTACGTCACGATGACCGCGATCCGTAAGCACTACGACCGGGTCGCCGACGAGATCGCCGCCGCGGACTCGCCCGACGACGAGGTCGCCCGCCCCTCCCGCGTGCACTCCATCGTCCTGGTCTCCAAGGTCCACAAGCCGACCCTGCGGGCCCTGAACTACGCCAAGCTGATGCGCTCCGACTCCCTCGAAGCGGTCAGCGTGGACGTCGACCAGGCCGAGACCAAGGCGCTGCGCGAGGAGTGGGAGCGCCGCGGCATCGAGGTCCCCCTGAAGGTCCTCGCCTCGCCGTACCGCGAGATCACCCGCCCCTTCATCGAGTACGTGAAGTCGCTCCGCAAGGAGAGCCCGCGCGACGCGGTCTCCGTCTTCATCCCGGAGTACGTCGTCGGCCACTGGTACGAGCACCTGCTCCACAACCAGTCCGCGCTGCGCCTGAAGGGCCGGCTCCTCTTCACCCCGGGCGTCATGGTCACCTCCGTCCCCTGGCAGCTGGACTCCTCCGAGGCCGCCAAGGTCCGCGCCCGCAAGCGCGCCGAGTGGAACGCGCCGGGCTCGGTCCGCCGCGGCCCGGTCGCCGCGCCGAAGAAGGAGAAGGCGGCCACGAAGCGGTAATTCCCGGGGGACAACCCCCGGACCCCCGGCCGGGGCTCGCCCCGGTGGTCGGTGGGGTGGTGCGGTGGGACGTAGACTTGAAGGCTGTTGTCCCGCCGCACCACCCCACGTTTTTTGGAGCTCACTCGCCATGCCGGAAGAAGCGAAGAACCCCAAGGCCGGCACCGAGCGGAAGTCCCTGGTCGGTGCGGAGTACGAGGTCGAGGTCGGCCCCGTCGCCCACGGCGGCCACTGCGTCGCCCGTACGGACGAGGGCCAGGTCCTCTTCGTACGCCACGCCCTCCCCGGCGAGCGAGTGATCGCCAAGGTCACCGATGGCGAGGAGGGCGCCCGCTTCCTCCGTGCCGACGCCGTCGAGGTCCTTTCGGCTTCCAAGGACCGGGTCGAGGCCCCCTGCCCCTTCTCCGGCCCCGGCCGCTGCGGCGGCTGCGACTGGCAGCACGCGAAGCCCGGCGCCCAGCGCCGGCTCAAGGGCGAGGTCATCGCCGAGCAGCTGCAGCACCTCGCGGGCCTGACCCCCGAGGAGGCGGGCTGGGACGGCACGGTCGTGCCGGCACCCGGTGACAAGGTCCCCGCCGGCGAGGTACCGGCCTGGCGGACCCGCGTCCAGTACGCCATCGACGCCGAGGGCCACGTAGGCCTCCGCAAGCACCGCTCGCACGACGTCCAGCCCATCGACCACTGCATGATCGCCGCCCCCGGAGTCTCCGAGCTGGGCATCGAGAAGCGCGAGTGGCCCCAGATCGCCACCGTCGAGGCCATCGCCGCCTCCGGCTCGCACGACCGCCAGGTCATCCTCACCCCGAAGCCCGGCGGCCGCCTGCCCATCGTGGAGCTCGACAAGCCGGTCTCGGTGATGCGCGTGGGGGAGAAGGACAAGGGCGTGCACCGTGTCCACGGCCGCCCCTTCGTCCGCGAACGCGCCGCCGAGCGCACCTGGCGCGTCGGCAACGGCGGCTTCTGGCAGGTCCACCCGCAGGCCGCCGACCTCCTCGTCGAGGCCGTCATGCGCGGCCTGATGCCCAAGAAGGGCGACATGGCCCTCGACCTGTACTGCGGCGTCGGCCTCTTCGCGGGCGCGCTGGCCGACCGGGTCGGCGAGAAGGGCGCCGTCCTCGGCATCGAGTCCGGCAAGCGCGCGGTGGAGGACGCCCGGCACAACCTCGCCGACGTCGACCGCGTCCGCATCGAGCACGGCAAGGTCGACCAGATCCTGCCCCGCACGGGCATCAGCGACGTCGACCTCGTCGTCCTCGACCCGCCCCGCGCCGGCGCCGGCAAGCAGACGGTCCAGCACCTGGCCTCCCTCACCCCCCGCCGCATCGCCTACGTGGCCTGCGACCCGGCCGCCCTCGCCCGCGACCTCGCCTACTTCGCCGCCGCCGGCTACGTCCCCCGCCGCCTCCAGGCCTTCGACCTGTTCCCGATGACGCACCACGTGGAGTGCGTGGCGATCCTCGTACCGGCGGAGAAGGCGCGCTGACCCGCGCCGCGTGACCTGGGCCCCGGCTCAGCGAACTCCAGTTCCCGTCCGGCCGCCCCCCTCGCGACCTCGCGGCTTCAGCTGCCGCACTTGGTCACGATCCGGTGCCATCTTCTCGACGCCGGCCGGACCGGCCCGGCCACGTCCCGTACTCCCACGGCGGTACGCGGCGGCCGTCGATTTCCTGGAACCCTCCGGTCGGCGGCGCGAGCCGAGCCGAGCCGAGGACACCGGAATAGATCATTCCGGCACGGTGCCGCCCCCGGCCGCGCCCTCGCTGTGGCCCGCGGCGCTCGGTGCGTTCCGCTCGCAGCGCGATGGACCCGGCGAGTCAGGCGCATACTGGTGGCAATGACAAAGCCATCCGCACAGAAGCGGCATTTGCCTACCAGTCCCTTCAAGGCCCCGGCTACGCTGCCTCTCAAGCAGTTCGCCGTGGGCGACCGGGTCACACATGACGTGTACGGCCTCGGCCACGTGATCGGCATCGAGGACGGAATCGCGGTGCTAGTGGACTTCACTTCGGCGCAGCAACGGATCATGAGTCCGTACGCCAAAATGAGCAAGCTGTAAAGCCGCTATGCCCGGTCACAGCACGTTGGACCCCTTATGTCCTTGCCATGAATGGGAGACCTCTCATCGACCTGACCTCGCTGTTCTCCGCTCCGGAAGTGGCGCCCCGGCGTGCCGCTCCGGCCTCGCTGCCTCCGACGACGGCCCCCTTCCAGGCTCCGGACTTCGAGGAGGACGAGAGTCTCCTGTTCGAGGACGAGCACGCATCCTTCTCGGACATGGAAGCGGCTCAACGCAAGCCGGTCCCGCAGGCCTCCGCGCAGACTCGATGAGCTGCGCTGATGTGCCCCTGGACCCCACATCCGTGAGCTGAATCGGTCCGGGCGCGGCCGGCGGTACACGCGGCCGGGCGGCGCGGCCGACGACGTCACCCGGCGGCTCGGCGGGGCACCGGTCCCCGCCCGGCCGGCGGGACGGCGTAAGGCCGCCCACGGCCGGGGATCCGGGCTCTGCGGCCCGGCTCGTCCGGGCTCCGGCCCCGGCTCAGGCGAGTTCGCGCACGGTGGCCATATCGCTGAAGGGCAGCAGGCGTTCACCGACTATCTGGTGCGGCTCACTGCCCTTCCCGGCGATCAGCACGATGTCGCCCGGGTCCGCCGCGGACAGCGCGAAGGCGATCGCCTGACGGCGGTCGGCGAGGCGCTCGAAAGGGGTGCCGGTGGCCGTGAGGCCGGGTGCGATCTGGTCCAGGATCGCCTCGGGATCTTCCGTGCGCGGGTTGTCCGAGGTGAGGACGCACAGATCGGAATGGGTGCCCGCGATCTGCCCCATCTCGGCCCGCTTGGTGGTGTCCCGGTCGCCGCCGCAGCCGAAGACGGTGAGGACCCGCCCGCGGGCGAAGCCGCGGATGGTGGTCAGGACCTTGTGCAGGGAATCCGGTGAGTGCGCGTAGTCCACGATCACCGACGCGCCGTGCGGCGTCCTGAACCGCTCCAGGCGGCCGGGGACGGGAGGCATCCGGTCCAGTGCGGCGACGAGTCCGCCCAGGTCGTGTCCCAGGGTGTGGCAAGCCGCCACGGTGGCCAGGGCGTTGGCGACCGAGAACCGGCCCGGGACGGGTATCGCCGCCGGATACTTGCGGCCGTCGTGGTGCAGCGTGAACCGGGTGCCGGAGGCATCCACGTCGAGGTGGGTGGCCCGGTAGTCCGCCGCGGCGTCCAGGGCGTACGTGACCGCGTCGGGCATCATCGCCACGATGTCGGCCCCCACGGGGTCATCGGCATTGACCACCGCCTGCCGGCACAAGCCCTGGAACAGCCGCAGCTTCGCGTCCCGGTAGTTGGCCATCGTGCCGTGATCGTCCAGATGGTCCTGCGTCAGGTTGGTGAAGACACCGACGTCGATGAACGTCCGGTCCACCCGGTGCGTCAGCAGGCCCATCGAGGTGGCCTCCAGCACCACACTGCCCGCACCGCGGTCGCGCATACGGCTCAGCAGGTACTGCAGGTCGGGCGACTCCGGCGTGGTCAGCACCGAAGGGGGCATCGGGATCTGCTCGTTGCCGATCCGGCTGCCGGCCGTCCCGATGACGCCCACCGCCGCGCCCTCGGAGAGCCGCAGCGCCGACTCGACCATGTACGACACCGACGTCTTCCCGTTGGTGCCGGTCACGGCCACCACGTCCATCCGCCGTCCCGGCTCGCCGAAATAGCGGGAGGCGACGACCGCGGCCGCCTTCCGGGCGTCCGGCACCCGTATGACGCAGGCGCCCGGCCCCGACGCCCACACCGCATCCGGAAGGGCCGGTGACCGGGCGTCGACGAGCACCGCCGCCGCGCCCCGGGCGAGGGCCGGTGCCGCGGCTTCCGGCCCGCCCGCCCGGTGGCCGGGCACGGCGACGTACAGGGATCCGGGTGCCACCCGGTCGGCGTCGAAGGCCACCCCCGCGGTGATCCACGTCGTGGTGGCGTCGCCGCGCAGCGTGTGGTGCTCCTGCCCGGCCAGCAGTTCGCTCAGCTTCACAATGATCCCTTCGAGGATGCGCGGCCCGTCGTGCGGGCGGCGCAAGGCGACAGCGCCGGCGGTGCGCCGGGCGCTGCGGTGATGACGTGGATCACAGGGCGGTGTACGTGCCCGGCGGGAGCCGGACGCGAACGCTCGGCGCGGCAGCGGCAGAACGGGAGCTGCCGTGATCGTGGCAGGCCGGCGAGCGAGGGGAAGGGTGGGGAAGGGCCCTGGGGAGCGGGCGCGGAGCGCCGCTAGCCGTGGCCGTGCAACGCGATGAGCCGGGTCTCGGGCACCTCGGCATCAGCGACGGTCGCCCGGGTGCGGACCGAGCTACGCGCGGCCGTGGGGAGCGCAGCACGTCTGGCCTGCTGCAGGCATCCCTTCACGGCACGTGTACGACCCATGGGCCGAGTGTACGTGCGTCCGAGCCGTGCCCGACCCGCCTCCGGCCGCACACCCGCCGGACGGGCGCCGGCCGGCCCGCGGACCCGTCCATCCCGGGCGCACCGCGGGCGTGGGGCCGAGGGTGGCTTACGGCAGCGGACCGGCGATCAGTATTCCAGTTCGGGGCGCAGCGGGCCGCCGACCGCGTGGAGGTGCCGCAGGACCTGGGCGTAGGAGCTGAAGAGCCCGGTCTCGTGGTAGGCGATGCCGTGCCGGACGCAGAACGTGCGGACGAGTTCCTGGGCATGGCGCAGGGTGGGCCGAGGCATGGAGGGGAACAGGTGGTGTTCGATCTGGTAGTTCAGCCCGCCGAGCGCGAAGTCGGTGAACCGGTGGCCACGGATGTTGCGTGACGTCAGTACCTGCCGCCGCAGGAAATCGATCTTGTCGTCCTTGGCGAAGAGGGCCATGCCCTTGTGGTTCGGGGCGAACGAGCACCCCATGTACAGCCCGAACAGCCCCTGGTGCACAAGGAGGAAGCACACGGCCTGGACGGGGGACAGGACCAGGAACAGGGCGGCGAGGTAGCCACCGAGATGCGCCGTCAGCAGTACCGCCTCGGCCGGCTTGGCGGCCCGCGAGGTCGCGGTACCGGTGCGGTCGAGCAGCGCTCGTACGCCGGCGACGTGCAGGGCCAGTCCTTCCAGGAGCAGCATCGGGAAGAACAGCCACGCCTGGTGGCGGGCCAGCCAGGCGTACGGGCCGCGGCGGACGCGGGCGTGGTCCTCGGTGAAGGCGATCGCACCGTCGGCGATGTCGGGGTCGCGGTCGACATGGTTGGGGTGGGAGTGGTGCCGGTTGTGCTTGGCCAGCCACCAGCCGTAGCTGAGGCCGATCAGCAGGTCGGCGTGCACGCGCCCGAGCAGGTTGTTGACGCGCTTGGAGGCGGCGATCTGGTGGTGTCCGGCGTCGTGCCCGATGAAGGCGGTCTGGGTGAACATCACCGCGAGGAAGGCGGCGGTCAGCAGCTGCCACCACGACTGCCCGATCAGGACGAACGCGGTCCATCCGGCGGCCAGCAGGAGCAGGTTCGTCCCGACCTTGACGGAGTAGTAGCCAGGGCGCCGCTTCAGCAGCCCGCTCCGCTTCACCTCGCGGGACAGGGCGGCGTAGTCGCTGCCCCGGCCGGCGGGCGGTGGTCGGGTCATCTCGGCGTGGTCCGCGGGATCGGTGCCCCGGTCGTCGATGTCGCTGGTCACAGTGTTCCTTTCGGCGTGCATGGGCGCTGCCTCGGAAGGGAGAGCCCTCAGAGCGCGCTGATCTGGTCGGCCTGCCTGCCCTTGGGGCCCTGGCCGGCGGTGAACTCCATCCGCCGGTCGGTTCCTTGAGCTCCGGAGGGGAGTACGGTTGCGGCACCGAGCGCACCTCGTATGCCGTCATCCGTGTCGGCGTCGCCCTCGGGGAACGGCAGAGGCCGGAGCGTATCCTGTCCGGCCGGAAAAGAGCCGCACCATGCCCCTTGGTTCACCTCGTCGCGCTGTCTTCCGTATCCCGTTCCGCGCCCCGCGGTAGCGGATTTCCTTGTTCCCGGGTGTGCCGAAAGGCATTCCGGCGCCTCATGCACGCCCTGAACCGATCACACCGAGCAAGAGGATGCGGGACGCATGTACTCACAGGACTCGATCTTCGGCCGCCGCCGCGGCCGCCCCGAACCGACCGCCGAGATGCTCTCCGGACTGGCGTGCCTCATCTGCGGCACCGACTACCGGAGCGCGTCGGCCCCGGAGGCGGTGGTGGTTTCCTACCGCGATGACAGGCAGCTGCTCGCCTGCCGCGGGACGTGCGCACGCATGGCGAGCGGATCGGTCGGCGGTCTGGACGAGGCACCCCTCCCGCTGGCCGAGCGCGAACGCAGGCACCGGGCCGACCACGCCTGACCCGGAAACCCGGCAACCGCGGGCGCAGCTGTGGGGGTGGCGCCGATGTCGGGCGGTTGTCGGCGTGGTCGGTGATCTGTCGGTGATCTGCCGATGACTGCAGGGACATTGGAGCTGGTGGGCGCCGGTCATCAACGGCACCGGCCACCAGTAACGCATCGTCCCGACTTACTGGAACGGCGCTCCCGGCGTGACCTGCCGGGCGTCCGCCCAGCGGTCCCGACCAGGGAGTAAGCCCCCATGACCACTGACGTCACGATCATCGGCGCCGGGCTCGGCGGCCTGACGCTCGCCCGCGTCCTGCACGTCCACGGAATACCGGCCACGGTCTACGAGGCGGAGCCCTCCCCGGCTGCGCGTTCGCAGGGCGGGATGCTCGACATCCACGACTACAACGGACAACTCGCCCTCGAAGCAGCCGACTTGATGGACGAGTTCCGTGGCCTCATCCTGGAGGGCCGCCAGGCGATGCGGGTCCTCGACCCGGACGGGACCGTCCTGTTCGACAAGGCCGACGACGGCACGGGGGGACGCCCCGAGGTGCAGCGCGGCGAGCTGCGGCAGATCCTGCTGGACTCACTCCCGGCCGGCACCGTCCAGTGGGGGCACAAGGTCAGCAGCGCCCGTACCCTCGGCGAGGGGCGCCACGAGGTGACGTTCGCCGATGGCCGCACCGTCGTCACCGGCCTGCTGGTCGGCGCGGACGGCGCGTGGTCACGGGTCCGGCCGCTGCTCTCCACCGCCACACCCGAGTACACCGGCAAGTCGGTCGTCGAGACCTACCTGTTCGAGGCCGACACCCGGCACCCGGTCGCCGCGAAGACGGTCGGCGGCGGGTCGATGATCGTGCCCACGCCGGGCAGGGAGATCTTCGCTCACCGGGAGAGGGGCGACACCCTGCACGCCTACGTGGGGCTGTCCGAGCCGCAGGACTGGTTCGCCGCCATCGACTTCACCGACGGCGCCGCTGCCGCCGCGCGGATCGCGCGGGAGTTCGACGGCTGGGCGCCCGAGCTCACCGCGCTGATCACCGACGGCGACATCGCACCGGTCCTGCGCCCGCTCTACGAGCTGCCGGCCGGGCACCGGTGGGACCGGGTGCCGGGGGTGACCCTGCTCGGCGACGCCGCCCACCTCTCGGCCCCGAACGGCGAAGGCGCCAACCTGGCCATGCTCGACGGCGCCGAACTCGGCAAGGCCCTCGCCGCGCACCCCGACGACATCGAGGCGGCGCTCACCGCATACGAGCAGGCCATGTTCCCCCGCAGCGCCGAGGCCCACGGGACCGACTCCGACAACAACACGGCCCACGTACTGGTCGCCGCGTTCACCGAGCACGAGTAGTTCAGTTCGTGTTGTCGTTCGATGCGCTTTCGGCGCGGCGGTACTCGGCGTTGATGCGCTGGGCCTCTTCGAGCTGGTCCTCGAGGATGACGATGCGGCACGCGGCCTCGACCGGGGTGCCCCGATCCACCAGTTCACGGGCGCGGGCGGCGATCCGCAGCTGGTAGCGGGAGTACCGGCGGTGTCCGCCTTTTGAGCGCAGGGGCGTGATCAGGCGCGCCTCGCCGATGGCGCGGAGGAAACCGGGAGTGGTGCCGAGCATCTCGGCGGCCCGTCCCATCGTGTACGCAGGGTAGTCGTCGTCGTCCAGCCGACCACTGAGCGGGGTATCTGCTGTCATTTCACCTCGTTGAACCAATGCGTCGAGGGGCCCTGGTGCCGTACGGCACCAGGGCCCCGAAGGAAATTCAACACCATCTGTCGGCCTTACTGCTGCGCCGACCTTCTGTTTCCGCTACTCGGCCCTCGAGAAGGGCGGGAGCGCGGGGATCGCGGCTGCGTGACCGGGGACCACCTTCCATTCCGGGGTCTTGCGGTACCCGGGCCGAATCCTTCTCGGACCGGGCGATCCTGATGGCGTCTGCTTCCTCCGTTCTTCCTCTGAATCACTACTGCATCTTCTGCTGGTGGCCCCTCAGCCTGCGGGCCACCCAGTGCGGCTGCCAGCTCCGTCGCCATCCTGCATAACGCCCGGCTTCGGAACTCCGCGGCCACACCGTCCTGCGAACTTCAGCTACTGAACCTCATGTACTGCTACCCGCCAGTTCGTCTCTGCCGGGTCTCGCTCGACTGATGGCTACGAGAGAAACCTTAGCCATGTGATGGGGCAATGTCTACTCCGGCGAGCATAGATTTCAGCGTTCTTGTGGCGGAGGTAGTCTGCGGCCCGTGACGACGACGTATGTCCGGCTCGCGGGAGCGGCCGCCTGTGGGAGCGGGCCCGGTCGGGCGGCCGCGAGCCGCTGAATAGAATCGGCTCTCATGTCGAACCCTGACGTGCTGCTCGTCGACATCGCCACCATGGTGGAGTCCGAGCAGACCAATCAGATGCCCCTGACCGTCGTCACCAGCAGCGCGGTCATCACCGGCCGACTGGCCCCTGAAGCCCTGTGGCGGCAGCGCGTGTCGGAGGTCCTGTCGGCCTCGGAGCGCCTGGGCCCGTTCTCCGGCATCTTCACCACCGACGGGGCGCAGAACCGTCCCGACAGCGGCACGGCCCCCACGCACCTGCACTTCCATGTCGCCCGCATCCTGCAGGGCAGCATCGGGATCCCGGAGACGGGCGGGATGTACCGCGTCGCGATCCAGGACGTGAGCGCCTGGACCGTGGGCGACTTCAGCTACTCCGACCACTGAGAAGTACGCGTTACTGAGACGTACGCGTCACTGAGGTATACGAGAGGAGGGCCCTGCCGGCGTGTGCCGGCAGGGCCCTCCTCGTTGTTCCGGTGTCGTCTCTCGCCGTCTCCGCTACCCGGGAGTGGCGGCGCCGAGCAGCTCCTAGGCCGCCGTGGCGGGGGTGGACTGTCGCTGGCCGGGGGCGCGGCGGGTGCGGTCGGTGCGCCGGTTCTGGGCGTTGCGGCTGCGGCGGCCGCGGGAGGAGGAGGGGCTGCCGGTGCGGGGGCGGTCCGCGGCGGGCTTGGGGATGGTGACCGGGATGCCGGAGGGGGCCTGGGCGCCGGTGATGCGGGTCAGTTCCTGGTCGCCGGAGCGGACCTGGGTGAT
>NZ_JBEPFC010000078.1:0-31966 GCF_040301705.1 Streptomyces sp. NPDC000151
GGGGCCGGCTGAGCCGGGGCCGGGGCGCGGGCTCACAGGAGGGTGAGCTGCGTGGGCGTGTCAGTGGCGGCCGGGGTGCGCTGGGGCGGGACGCGGCGGTGGGCGGCGGCGTGGGACGGGCCGATGCCGTACTCGGTGGCCAGCTCGTGGACCTGGCGGGTGATCCGCCGTTGGTACCACTTGGGGGCGTACGCGCCGCCCGCGTACAGCTGCTCGTACCGCCGCACCAGGTGCGGGTGGTGCTCGCCCAGCCAGGCCATGAACCACTCGCGGGCGCCCGGCCGGAGGTGCAGCACCAGCGGCGTCACGGAGGACGCGCCGGCCGCCGCGACGGCCCGTACGGTGGCGCGCAGCTGGTCGGGATGGTCGCCCAGGAAGGGGATGACCGGGGCCATCAGGACGCCGCATCCGATGCCGTGCCCGGTCAGGGTGCGCACCGTGTCCAGGCGGCGCTCCGGGGACGGCGTGCCGGGCTCGACCGTGCGCCACAGCTCGCGGTCCAGGAAGCCGACCGACATCGAGATGCCGACATCGGTGACCTCGGCGGCCGAGCGCAGCAGGTCCAGGTCGCGGAGGATCAGCGTGCCCTTGGTGAGGATGGAGAAGGGGTTCGCGTGCTCCCGGAGGGTCTCGATGATGCCGGGCATCAGTTGATACCGGCCCTCCGCCCGCTGGTAGCAGTCGACGTTCGTGCCCATGGCGATGTGGTCGCCGCGCCAGCGTCTGCCGGACAGCTCGCGTCTCAGCAGGTCGGGCGCGTTGACCTTCACCACGATCTGGCTGTCGAAGCCGAGGCCGGTGTCCAGGTCGAGGTAGCTGTGCGTACGCCTGGCGAAGCAGTACACGCAGGCGTGAGTGCACCCTCTGTACGGGTTTACCGTCCATTCGAACGGCATACGGGAGGCGCCCGGCACGCGGTTCACGATCGAACGGGCGCGTACCTCATGGAAGGTCACCCCGCGGAACTCCGGGGTGTCGATGGTCCGGCTGACCACGTCCGTACCGAAGAGCGCGGCCGTGCGCGGCGGGCCCGACGGGTCCGCCGTGTGCTCGCTCAGATTCTCCCAGCGCATCGCGCCTCCTCTTGGGTGGTGCCGGCCCCCGCTCGAGATAATAGAACAAGCGTTCCCTTTATTGCTGTCAACCCGGATTTGGGCGCGCCGCGCCGGAGTGGTTGGCTTGCCCCGCACAGCGCACGAGCAGCGAGCGAGCACCGGAGGGCAGCACACATGGGCCAGGTCGAAGCCACCACGCAGCGGGAGATCGCGGCGAAGCCGGAGGACGTCTTCGACGCGCTCGCGGACTACTCCGGCACCCGCCCGAAGCTGCTGCCCGAGCACTTCAGCGAGTACGAGGTCCGCGAGGGCGGCGACGGCAAGGGCACCCTGGTGCACTGGAAGCTCCAGGCGACCAGCAAGCGCGTCCGCGACTGCCTGCTGGAGGTCGACGAGCCGGCCGACGGGCAGCTCGTCGAGAAGGACCGCAACTCCTCGATGGTGACCACCTGGACCGTCACCCCCGCGGGCGAGAACCGCGCCCGGGTCACCGTCACCACCACCTGGCAGGGCGCGGGCGGCGTCGGCGGCTTCTTCGAGCGGACCTTCGCGCCCAAGGGCCTCGGCCGGATCTACGACGCGATCCTCGCCAACCTCGCGGCGCACGTGGAGAAGTGACGCTCCCAAAGGCTCTGGAGGGCTCACCGGATCGGGTGGTTTTCCGTCGTGCCCGCATGACGTGGGACGCCCGTGGTCCGGGAGCTAAAGCCCTGATGAGGGCCTGATACGGCGCTCCCGTAAGGCCGTTGAAGGCGGTCCCGCCCCGAACGCTCCGATTCCTCACGCTTGATCGCAGTTGTCGCCCGATGCGAGAACAGGGCGCGGCACAGGCGTGACGAGGGGAGCAGCACGTGGGCGGGACCATCCTGGCGGAGCCGGACGAGAGGTCGGGTCCGCCGGCGTCCGGAGCGGTGACGGCCGTACCGGACACCGGCGGCCCTCCGGAGCCCGGTCACGCGCCTGAGCGGCCCGGACCCCGCCGCTTCCGCCCGGTACTGCTCCTCGGCCTGCTCCCCGCGCTGCTGCTCGCGGCGCTCGGCCAGACGATCGTCGCCGCCCCGCTCCCGGAGATCGCGGGCGCACTGCGCGCGCCGGACCGGATGTCCTGGGCGGTGACGTCGTACCTCCTCGCCGCGGCCGTCGGCCTGCCGCTCCTCGGCAGGCTGGGCGACCACCTGGGCCGCAAGCCGGCCCTCCTCCTCGCGCTCCTGGTCTTCATCGCCGGCGCTGCGTCGGCCGGCCAGGCGCGCACGATGGGCGAACTGACCGCCTTCCGCGCGGTCCAGGGCTTCGGCGCCGGTGGCGTCATGGCCGGCGTACAGGCCGCCCTCGCCGCACTCGTGCCACCGCGCGCACGCGGTCGCGCCCTCGGGCTGGCCGCTGCCGTCTTCGGGCTCGCCGCCGTCGCGGGCCCGGTGCTCGGCGGCCTCCTCGCCGACCACGCCTCCTGGCGCTGGTGCTTCACCCTCAACGTCCCTGTAGGGGCAGCCGTCTTCCTCGTCCTCGCCGTCGCGCTGAGGCTGCCCCGGGCGGCCCGCCGCCCGCGGCCGGACATCCTCGGCGTCCTGCTGCTCGCCGTCCTCGCCGCCTGCCTTGCCCTGCTGGTCAGTTGGGGCGGTACGTCGTACGCCTGGGACTCGCGCGTCGTCCTCGGGCTCGGCTGCGGCGCGCTCGGCAGCGCCCTGCTCTTCGTGGCCGTCGAACACTTCGCCGCCGAACCGATCCTGCCGCTCGGCCTCCTCCGCGACCCGGTCTTCCGCGTCACCGGCCCGGTCGGCGCCGTCCTCGGCATCGCCCTCCACGGGGCCGCAGGCCACATCCCGGCCTTCCCGCACGCGGCCGGCGGCGCCTCGGCCACCGGGGCGGGGCTGCTCATGCTGCCCATGACCTGCGCCGCCGTGCTCGCCGCCGCCGTCGCGGCCCGCCTCATCGGCCGTACCGGACACCACCGGGTCTTCGCCGTACTGGGCTGCGCGCTGGCCGCCGAGGGCATGTGGCTGCTGTCCCATCTGCGCGCCGACACCGGCCGCGCCACGTACGGCCTCTGGACGGGCATCCTCGGCCTCGGTCTCGGCTTCGTCCTGGCCGTCCTCGCGCACGCCGTACGGCGCTCCGCACGGCGTACCGGCCGCACCACCACCCCCGGCGCCTACGTCCGGCAGCTCGGCGGCAGCGCCGGCGTAGCCGTCCTGGTGGCCGTCCTGGCCGCCGTCCTGGCCGAGCGCGCGGCCCGCCCCCTCACCGTGCCGGGCCCGCTGCACGACGGCCCCGTCGCCGCGTACCTCCAGGCCGTGCCCGGCACCTTCCGTTACCTCGTGCCCGTGCTCCTCATCGGGCTCCTGCTCGCCTTCTTCCTCAAGGAGAACCCCCTGGTGACCCACGCTCCCCACTCCCCGCACGGCCCGCACAGCACACTCGGTGAGGGGAGCGCGGAGGCCGTCGCGACCGTCCCCGCCGCCCGCACCGCGCCCGCCGCGGCGCCGTACACCCCGGCCGGCGTCCCGGTCTGCGGCACCGTGCAGCACCACGACGGCTCCGTCGTCCCGCGCGCCGCGCTCACCCTCATCGACGTCTCCGGCCGGCAGATCGGACGCGGCGCGACCGGCGAGGACGGTCGGTACGCGCTGAGCACCCCGGGCACCGGCGCCTACGTACTGATCGCGTCGGCCGGCGGCCACCAGCCGCAGGCCGTCAGCGTCACGGTCGGGGACCGGCCCGTCGACCTGGACGTGGTGCTGGGCGGCGCGGGACGGCTCGCGGGCACGGTCACCACGGCCGACGGCACGCCCGTGCGCGACGCCATGGTGACGCTGACGGACGTGCGCGGCGAGGTCGTGGCGACGACGCGCAGCGGGCGCGAGGGCGGGTACGTGATCGGCGAGCTGGTGGCGGGGGAGTACACGCTCGCCTCCAGCGCCCCCGCGTTCCGGCCCGCCGCGCTCCCGGTGACCGTCCAGGCGTCCCGCGAGACCCGGCAGGATGTCGAGCTGGCAGGCGGCGCCGTGCTGCGCGGTACCGTACGGGCCGGTGGCGGGCGGCCCGTTGAGGACGCCCGGGTCACGCTCCTGGACGCGGGCGGCAATGTCGTGGACACCGCGACCACGGGGCCTGACGGCCTGTTCCGGTTCGTGGACCTGGCGGCCGGCGAGTACACCGTCATCGCCGCGGGCTATCCGCCGGTCGCCACGGTCCTCCAGGTCGCGGGCGGCGGCCGCACGGAACGCGATCTCCAACTGGGGCACGAGGACTGACCCCTGGGCCGATGGGCGCTTCTGAGGGCGCGGCCGGGTGCGCTCACGGCCGCGCGTACTCCCGGAGTGCACGCGCATCCGCGGCGCGCACGAGGCGGAAATATGCACCCTCGTGCGTCCGCGGCCACCGCGCGGCGCTCCTTTCCGCTACGGTCCCGTGCCCATGGACGACCGTCGTCCATGGGGCCACAGGGAGGGCTGCGCAGTGCTGAGCGAGCACGTTCGTCCGGGAGTAATGCGAGGCAGCACGGCCTGTGCCCCGGGTGCCGCACTTCGTGGAATGCGCCCCGCCGGGCAGCGTGTGGCCGTACCGTGGTAGCGGGACGCAGATCATGCGTACGCGTACGAAGGAGCAACCGCCCATGGAGCGTGGCCCGTCGCACGGCGACGACATGGTGAGCGCGGCACCAGGGGTGCCCGCGCCGCGGGACCCCGAGCCCGGCCGGATCCCCCTGGCCGTCGTCGTGGTCGACGCCCGCGGTCTGGTGTCCCACTGGAGCCGGGGCGCACGCCGGCTCTTCGGCCCCTCGCGCGAGGAGGCGGTGGGCGCGCCCGCCGTGGACCTGATGCCCGTCTCGGGCGCGCTCGGTTCGGACGAATGGCACAGCGCGGACGGCGCCGAGGACCCGCACGGCCCCGACCTGGAGTCCGCGCTCGGCGGCGAGACGTCGTATCCACGCGCCGGACGGGCCCGTACGACGGACCCGGAGCGCGGCCGCGTCGACCTGCTGTGGTGGGCGTATCCCCTGGTCGGACCGGGGGACGAGCGGCTGCTCGTGCTGGCGGCCGACGCCGGTCAGCTGCACGGCGAGAGCGCGGAACAGGACGCGCGGGACCGCGAGCGATTCGCGCCAGGTTTCGCGCTGCACACGGACTTCCCCGGCTCCCACGACCTGGCCCGGCGGCTGCCCGAGATCCTGCCGAGCATGAGCCCGCAGGAGAGCGCCCGCATCGTCTCCCAGGTACTCGAACTGGGCTATCCCGTACTGGAGATCAGCCAGCAGGAGCGCTTTCCGGTCACGCCCGACTGGGGCGTGCCCCGGCGCGTCGAGCGGCGGGCGCGGCTGCTGCGCACCGCCGCCGAGGCCGCCGACCCGCAGACCGCCGCGGCGGCCGCCGCCGAGCTGGAGTCCGACCTCGAATACGCCGCGGTCCGCGAGCGCCTGGAGTTCCTGAACGAGGTCTCGGGCCGCATCGGTTCCTCCCTCGACCTGGCCCGCACGATCCAGGAGGTCAGCGAGGCGGTCGTACCGCGCTTCACCGACGTCGCCGGCACGTATCTGCGCGAGCAGGTCATCGCCGGCGAGGGCTTCCCCGACGGTCCGCCGGACAGCACGACCATGTGGCACCGCGTCGCGGTGGAGCACAACGACGAGCCGGGCCGCTGGGACGACGTGGTGCCGGTCGGCGAGTCCATGCCGTTCCCCGCCCACACGCCGTTCTTCCAGTGCATGACCAGCGGCCAGCCCGTGCTGATCCCGCGGATCAGCGAGGAGATGGGCAACGCCATCGCGGCGCAGTTCGAGAAGCGCGACATCAGCCCGCTGATCAACCTGCGCTCCATGCTGGTCGTGCCCCTGAAGGCGCGGAACGTCGTACTGGGCTTCATGATCCTGCTGCGCCACCCGGAGCGTACGGAATTCAACGACATGGACCGGGTCACGGGCGCCGAACTGGCCGCCCGCGCGGGCCTCGTGCTCGACAACGCCCGCATGTACACGTACCAGGAGAACGTCGCGGAGACGCTGCAGGACAGCATGCTCCCGCACATCGAGCCCCGGATGGCGGGCTGCGACACCGCCACCCGCTATCTGCCCGGCACCCGCCTCGGCCGGGTCGGCGGCGACTGGTTCGACACGATCAAGCTGCCCGGCTCCCGTACGGCGCTGGTGGTCGGCGACGTCATGGGGCACGGCCTCAACTCCGCCGCGATGATGGGCCAGTTGCGTACGGCCGTGCAGACGATGGCCGCCATCGACATGCAGCCGGCGCAGCTGCTGCGCAGCCTGGACGACCTCGCCCAGCGCCTCGGCGACAACTACCTCGCGACGTGTCTGTACGTCGTCTACGACCCGATCGAGTCCCGGCTGACCATCGCCAACGCCGGGCACATCCCACCGGTGATCGTGCGCGCCGCCGACGGCCGCAGCGAGCTGCTCGACCTGCCGACGGGCGCGCCGATCGGCGTCGGCGGCGTGCCGTTCGACGCGGTGACCGTGCCCGTCGCGCCCGGCGACCGGCTGGTGCTGTGCACGGACGGGCTGGTCGAGGTGCGGGGCGAGGACATCGGCGTCGGGCTCGCGGCGCTCGCGGAGTCCGCGGCGCACCCGGCCGCCTCCATGGACGAAGCCTGCGACACGATCATCCGCGCGCTCGCGACGACGTTGAACCAGGGCCGGGGCGGCCGCAAGGACGACGTGGCGCTGCTGATGGCCCGGCTGAACGGCATCGAGCGCGCGGACGTCGCGGAGTGGCGGCTGCCGATAGCGGCCGAGGAGGTCTCCCGGGCCCGGAGGCTGGTCCGCGGCCAACTGGCCGCCTGGGGCCTGGAGTCCGCGGCAGACACCGCCGAGCTGCTGGTCAGCGAGGTCGTGACCAATGCCGTACGGCACGCCCACACCCAGCACGTCGTGTTGCGCCTGGTGCGTACGGACGCGCTGCTGTGCGAGGTGTCGGACGACGACCACAGCCTGCCGCAGCTGCTGAGCGTGGGTGACGAGGACGAATTCGGGCGCGGGCTGCGGGTGGTGAGCCGGCTGGCCCATGAGTGGGGTACGAGCCGGACGTCCACGGGCAAGACGGTGTGGTTCGAACAGTCGCTGCCGCGCGTGCGACGCGCATCACGCTAGCGGGTGCGACGCGCATCACGTTCGAACATTGGGTGAAACAGCGGCTATCACTCCTGAAAGAACCGTTACCACTCTTGCGGCCTGCCGAGCGTCGGCAGTAGCAATTGGCCATGAGCGCATCGAGCCACGATCCGACGGCATGGGAAGGCTTCTGGCGCGATGCGCCGACGGGCGAGGGCGAGGTCTTCTGGGACACCGCACCGTCCCTGGCGGTCGCCCGCCATCTCCCGCTCTTCGCCGAGCACTTCGACCCGGCGCTGCCGGTGATCGATCTGGGCTGCGGGAATGGTACGCAGACCCGCTTCCTGGCCGGACAGTACCCACGCGCGATCGGTATTGACGTCTCGGCGTCCGCAATTGATCGGGCCCGTAGGGAGGACCCTGACCGGGTGGCCGAATTTCGCCAGGTGGACGCGGCGGACGCCGGGCAGATACGGGCGCTGCACGAGGACGTGGGCGAGGCGAACGTCTACATGCGCGGCGTCCTGCACCAGTGCGCCCCCGAGGACCGGCCGCGCATCGTCGAGAACATCGCCCGCCTCCTCGGCAAGCACGGCCGGCTCTTCCTCGTCGAGCTGTCCGAGGACGCCAAGGACGTCCTGATGGCCCTGGCACAGCGCCCCGAGGGGCCCCCGGCCAGGATCCGCGCGATCTTCTCCCACGGCATCGCGCCCGCCGAGATGCCCGACGGCGTCATCCCGGAGCTGCTGGCCGGCCAGGGCCTGGAGACGGCCGGCTCCGGCCGCCTCCCGCTGATCACCACCGAGATCCGTCCCGACGGCACCCCGGTCGAGGTCCCCACCAACTGGCTGGTGGCGAGACCGCGGGTGGCGTGAGAGGCCGCCTCCGCCGGGCGGCGGCACGCGCGTCTCCTCGGCCCGGGGTCTGTGCCCCGCGCACGACACGCACTACTTTTGGGCACAGCTTCCTACGGTGGATCGGTGGATCGGTGGGCCGGTGGCCGGTGAGCCGGTGGATCGGTGGTCCTACTGGAGACGACGAGGTTCGGGACGCCCATGTCATCAGTGCGCAGTGACCTCCGGCAGCGCAGAGCCGCGCTGGAGAGCGAATGGTCCCGCTGGGTTCCGGAGCTGCGCGCGGCCCGGCGGGCGCTGGACGGGAAGGCGCCGCTGCGCCCCGAGGTGACCGACTCCTGGGTCCGCTCGCTGCACACGGTGGACCCCGGCGTCGGCAGCGCCCCGGTCACCGACGGCGGCGAGGTACGCCCCCGCTGGGCCGACTCCCCGCTGCGCCGCCCGGTCAGCGATCTCGCGGACGAGCTGAACAGCATCGCGGACGACGCGGGCTTCGTCGCGGGCGTCACCGACGAGTCCGGCACGCTGCTGTGGACCTGCGGCGGCCGCGTCATGCGACGCCGCGCCGAGCAGGTCAACTTCGCGCCCGGCGGCCGCTGGGACGAGACCGCCATGGGCACCAACGCCCTCTCCCTCGCGCTGCGCACCGGCCGCCCCAGCGCCGTCTTCTCCGCCGAGCACCTGGTCGCCGCGCTGCACGGCTGGGCCTGTTACTGCGCCCCGATCCACGCCCCCGACGGCCGCATCCTCGGCGTCCTGGACCTCTCCACCACCTGGGACCGCTCGCATCCGCTGGCCATGTCGACCGTCCGCAGTCTGGTGTCCACGATCGAGACCCGGCTCCGGGCCGATCTCGGCGGGCGGCAGCGAAGCGGTACGGATGCGAACAGCGCGGCCGGCGTACGGCTGACCTGCCTCGGCGCCGAGGAGGCCGTGCGCGCCGGCGCCCGGCTGCGGCTGCGCCCCCGCCAGCTGGAGATCCTCACCCTGCTCGCGCTGGAACCCGCGGGCTACACCCCCGAACGGCTGCGGGACGCGCTGTACGGCGAACGCCCGGTGACCGCCTCCACCTTCAAAGCGGAGGTCTCCCACCTGCGCCGCGCCCTCGGCGGCGCGATCACCACCCGCACGTACACCCTGACCACCCCGCTCGCCTGTGACGCCGTCCAGGTACTGCGGGCACTGGAGGCGGGCGACACCGACGCCGCACTCGCCCGCTACCGGGGCCCGCTGCTGCCGCACTCCGAGGCGCCGGGCATCCTCGCCTGGCGCGAGCACCTGGAGGTCGCCGTCCGCGAGGCCGTCCTGACCAGCCCCGTACCGGAGCACGCCCTCACCTACGGCGCACGCGCCCCGCACGACGCCGAGATCCACCAGCACGCGCTGCGCGTCCTGCCCCCGCACGACCCCCGCCGCGCCCTCGCGGCAGGCCGCCTGAGCACAGCACTCCGCGACTGACGCCAACCTTTCGCCAACCTCACCGCGTGAGGGTGTGCCGCACCCGCATCCGTACTCCCCGAGGAGCGCCGACAATGGTGTACGCGCAGCCCGGTACAGAAGGCAGCATCGTCAGCTTCAAGCAGCGTTACGACAATTTCATCGGCGGCGACTGGGTCGCCCCGGTCAAGGGCCAGTACTTCGACAACCCCTCGCCGGTGGACGGCCGGACGTTCACCCAGGTCGCGCGGTCCACGGCGGCCGACGTCGACCTCGCGCTGGACGCCGCGCACGCGGCGGCCGCGAAGTGGAGCCGCACCTCGACCACGGAGCGGGCCAACATCCTCAACAAGATCGCCGACCGCATCGAGGAGCATCTCGAGAAGCTCGCGGTCGCCGAGACCTGGGAGAACGGCAAGCCGGTCCGCGAGACCCTGGCCGCCGACCTGCCGCTGGCCGTGGACCACTTCCGCTACTTCGCGGGCGCCGTGCGCGGCCAGGAAGGGTCGATCTCGGAGATCGACGCCGACACCGTCGCGTACCACTTCCACGAGCCGCTCGGCGTGGTCGGCCAGATCATCCCGTGGAACTTCCCGCTGCTGATGGCCACCTGGAAGCTCGCGCCCGCCCTCGCGGCCGGCAACTGCGTGGTCATCAAGCCCGCCGAGCAGACCCCCGCCAGCATCCTGGTCCTCATGGAGCTGATCGCCGACCTGCTGCCGCCGGGCGTGGTCAACGTCGTCAACGGCTTCGGCGTGGAAGCCGGCAAGCCGCTGGCGTCCAGCCCGCGGATCGCCAAGGTGGCGTTCACCGGCGAGACCACGACCGGGCGCCTGATCATGCAGTACGCCAGCGAGAACATCATCCCGGTCACGCTGGAGCTGGGCGGCAAGAGCCCGAACATCTTCCTGCCCGATGTGATGGCCGCCGACGACGACTTCCTGGACAAGGCCGTCGAGGGCTTCGTGATGTTCGCGCTGAATCAGGGCGAGGTCTGCACCTGTCCGTCCCGCGCCCTGATCCACGCCTCGATCTACGACGAGTTCATGGCCCGCTGCGTGGAGCGGACGAAGGCCATCACCAGCGGCAGCCCGCTCGACCCGGCGACCATGATCGGCGCGCAGGCCAGCAACGACCAGTTCGAGAAGATCCTCTCCTACATCGACATCGGCAAGAAGGAGGGCGCCGAGCTGGTCACCGGCGGCTCCTCGCGCACCGTGCCCGGCCACGAGGGCGGCTACTACATCGAGCCGACCATCTTCCGCGGCACCAACGACATGCGGATCTTCCAGGAGGAGATCTTCGGCCCGGTCGTCTCGGTCACCACGTACGACTCGGTCGACGAGGCCCTGAAGATCGCCAACGACACGCTGTACGGCCTGGGCGCCGGCGTCTGGTCCCGGGACGGCAACACCGCCTACCGCCTCGGCCGCGAGATCAAGGCGGGCCGGGTGTGGACCAACTGCTACCACGCGTACCCGGCGCACGCGGCGTTCGGCGGGTACAAGAATTCCGGCATCGGCCGCGAGAACCACAAGATGATGCTCGACCACTACCAGCAGACCAAGAATCTGCTGGTCAGCTACTCGGCGAAGAAGCTCGGGTTCTTCTGATGGGCGGCCTCACCCGACGCGTCGACCTGACGCCGGCCGCCGAGGATCTCGTGCGCCGGCTGACGGAGACCCACGGTCCGGTGATGTTCCACCAGTCCGGCGGCTGCTGCGACGGCAGCGCCCCGATGTGCTACCCGCGCGGTGAGTTCCGGGTCGGCGGCGCCGACGTCCTCCTCGGTCACGTCTTCGGCGACGACGTGCCCTTCTGGATGAGCGCCGACCAGTACACCTACTGGCGGCACACCCACCTCACCGTCGACGTGGTGCCGGGCAGGGGCAGCGGCTTCTCGCTGGAGGCCCCCGAGGGGGTCCGCTTCCTCATCCGCTCCCGGCTGCTCACCGACGAGGAGCTGGCGCACATCGACGCCGAGCCGCCGCTCCCCACGGGAGCCGACACGTCCGGCTGAGAGCCCGCCTTCGTACGCGGCCGCGCGCCTTCGGGCCGCGCGGCCGCGTACGTGGTGTGCGTACGTCACGCGGGCAGCGGACGTTCGTACACGACGTGCTTCATCACGAGCGTGGAGCTGAGCCGCTGCACGCCCGGGAGCGTCGCCAGCTTCTCGTCGTAGAGCCGCTGGAAGGCCGGCAGGTCGGCGCTGACGATGCGCAGCAGGTAGTCGGGGTCGCCGAAGAGGCGCTGCGCCTGCAGCACCTGGGGGATGTCCGCGACGGCCTCCTCGAAGGCGGAGACGGTACTGCGGTCCTCCTGGCGCATGGTCACGAAGACGAGCGCCTCGAACTTCAGCCCGACCGCCTCGGCGTCCACGACCGCGCGGTAGCCGTGGATCGCGCCGCTGCGCTCCAGCTCCCGCAGCCGGCGGTGGCACGGCGAGAGGCTGAGCCCCACCCGGCCCGCCAGCTCCGTGAGGGTCAGCCGCCCGTCCTCCTGCAGCTCGGAAAGGATCTTCCGGTCCATGTCGTCCATGGGGAGAATCCTTCCACAGGAAGCCCGCTGAGCAGCAATGTTTGGAAACACTTTCTGACACATCGCGACTATTCTTCTCAGGGAAAGCCGCACGACAGCAAAGAACTGAGAGAACCGCTCCATGGCCGCCAGCTCCATAGCCGCCTTCTGGGCCGTGTCCGCTCTCCTCGTCCTCGTACCGGGCGCGGACTGGGCGTACGCGATCACCGCCGGTCTCCGTGACCGGTCCGTCCTCCCGGCGGTCGGCGGCCTGCTGCTCGGCTATGTGGGACTCACCCTGGTGGTGGTCGCCGGCCTGGCAGCCGTGGTCGCGAGCAATCCGGCGGTACTCACCGCCCTGACGGTGCTCGGCGCCCTGTACCTGATGTGGCTCGGCGTCATGACACTGGTCCGGCCCGCGGCGCCCGCGTCGGCCGACGTCCCCGCCGACGCGGCCCCCGGAGCCAGGCTCCTCAAGGGCGCCGGCATCAGCGGACTCAACCCCAAGGCGCTGCTGCTCTTCGTGGCGCTGCTCCCGCAGTTCGCCGCCGCCCACGACAGCGGCAACGGCTGGCCGCTGGCGGCGCAGATCGCCGTACTGGGTCTGGTGCACATGGCCAACTGCGGAGCGGTCTACACGGGCGTCGGCGTGCTGGCCCGTACCGTCCTGCGCGCCCGGCCGGTCGTCGCCCGCGCTGTCACCCGCGTCTCGGGCGTCGCCATGCTCGCGATCGGCGCCCTGCTGCTGGTGGAGCGACTGACCGCCTGACCGCCTGAGCGAGGCGCGCATCGGCCACCGTCAGGCCGTGAAGCGCCGGACGTACCGCTTCTGCCACGGCGTCTCGACCGCATGGCGGTCATAGTTCCGGCGGACGAACTCCACCGCACGCTCCGGCGGTACGCCGTCCAGTACGGCGAGGCACGCCAGCGCCGTCCCCGTGCGCCCCCGGCCGCCGCCGCAGGCGAACTCGACCCGTTCGGCCCCGGCCCGGTCCCACGCCTCGCCGAGCGTCGCGCGGAGCTGCCGTCCGTCGCTGGGCAGCCAGAAGTCCGGCCAGCGCAGCCACCGCGCCTCCCAGGGCACCTCGGGCGGCTCCTTGCCGAGCAGATACACGGCGTACGACGGCACCGGCCCCGCCGGCATCGGCCGCCGCAGCCCGCGCCCCCGCACCAGCCGCCCTGACGGCAGCCGCAGCACCCCTGGACCGCCCTCGCTCCACGTCTCGTTCACCCACTCACCGTACTGGCGCGAGTCGCCCCGCGGGCGGTGCTCGCGGCCTTCGCCGCACGGCTCCGGGGACCGCCATCGGTCTGGACCTCCGGAGTTATCCACAGGCATGGTCGGAGCCTGCGCGGTCGCGTAACGTGCGGCTCATGAAGATCCTCATTTCCGCGGACATGGAAGGCGCCACCGGCGTGACCTGGCCTGCGGATGTGCTGCCGGGGACGAGTCAGTGGGAGCGCTGCCGTCACCTGTTCACCTCCGACGTCAATGCGGCGATCGCCGGATTCTTCGACGGCGGCGCCGACGACGTGCTCGTCAATGAGGCGCATTGGACGATGCGCAATCTGCTGCTGGAGCAGCTGGACGAGCGGGCGCAGATGCTGACCGGGCGGCACAAGTCGCTGAGCATGGTCGAGGGCGTGCAGCACGGCGACGTGGACGGCATAGCCTTCGTCGGCTATCACACGGGCGCCGGTACGGAAGGCGTGCTGGCGCACACCTACCTCGCCAATTCGATCACGGGCGTATGGGTCGACGGGACCCCGGCGAGCGAGGGCTATCTGAACGCGCTCGTGGTCGCGGAGTACGGCGTGCCGGTGGTCCTGGTGACCGGCGACGACCGGACGTGCGAGGACGCCAAGGGGTACGCACCCGGGGCGCGGGGCATCGCAGTGAAGGACTATGTGTCGCGGTATGCGGCGGTCTGTCGGCCGCCCGCGCGCACGGCCGCGGACATCCGGGCCGCGGCCCGGGAAGCGGCGGCGCTGGCGCGGCGGCACGAGCCCGTGCGGCGTGGTCCGTTCACCGTGGAAGTGGAGTTCGACGCCGAGCACTTGGTGGGCGCCGCCACCTGCGTGCCGGGCGTGGAGCGCAGCGGCACCCGCCGCGTCAGCTACGAAAGCCCGACCATGTACGAAGGTATCCGCTGCTTCAAGGCGGTCACCACCCTCGTCTCGTCCGCCGTGGAGGAGCAGTATGGCTGAGCAGATGATCGATGTGGAGGACGCGATCGCGGGCGAAAGACCCGCGCCGGGCATCCGCCGGGACAGCGCGGTGGATGCCCAGGCGCTGGACGAAGTGGTCCGCTTCACCTCCGAGCTGATCCGCATCGACACCACGAACCGCGGGAGCGGGGACTGCCAGGAGCGCCCGGCCGCCGAGTACGTCGCGGAGCGGCTGGCCGAGGCCGGGATCGAGCCCACCCTGCTGGAGCGCAGCCCGGGCCGGACGAACGTCGTGGCGCGTATCGAGGGCAGCGATCCGGGCGCCGACGCGCTGCTGGTGCACGGCCATCTGGACGTGGTGCCCGCCGCGCCGCACGACTGGAGCGTGCACCCGTTCTCCGGCGAGATTCGGGACGGCGTCGTCTGGGGCCGCGGCGCGATCGACATGAAGAACATGGACGCGATGGTGCTGGCCGCCGTGCGGGCCTGGGCGCGGGCCGGCGTCCGGCCTCGGCGGGACATCGTGCTGGCCTTCACCGCGGACGAGGAGGCCAGCGCCGAGGACGGCTCCGGCTTCCTCGCCGACGAGCATCCGGGCCTCTTCGAAGGGTGCACCGAAGGCATCAGCGAGTCGGGCGCCTTCACCTTCCACGCGGGCGACGGGATGCAGCTGTACCCCATCGCGGCGGGGGAGCGGGGCACGGCCTGGCTGAAGCTGACGGCGACGGGCACGGCGGGCCACGGCTCCAAGGTGAACGGCGCGAACGCGGTGAGCCGGCTCGCCGCCGCCATCGCCCGCATCGGCGAGCACGAGTGGCCGGTGCGGCTCACCCCCACCGTCCGCGCCGCGCTGCGCGAGCTGGCCGCGCTGCACGGCGTCGAGGCCCGGCTGGACGCCACCGATCCGCACGACCTCGCGCGCGACGTCGACGCGCTGCTCGCCGCGCTCGGCCCGGCCGCCGATCTGGTCGCGCCGACCGTGCGCAACAGCGCCAACCCGACGATGCTGGACGCCGGTTACAAGGTCAATGTGATCCCGGGAAGCGCCACCGCCTTCGTGGACGGGCGGGTGCTGCCCGGCGGCGAGGAGGAGTTCCGCACCACCCTCGACCGGCTCACGGGCCCCCATGTGGAGTGGGAGTTCCACCACGGCGAGGTGGCGCTGCAGGCCCCGGTGGACGCGCCGACGTACGCCGCGATGCGGGCCTCGATCGAGCGCTTCGACCCGCAGGCAAAGGTCGTGCCGTACTGCATGTCGGGGGGCACGGACGCCAAGCAGTTCTCCCGGCTGGGCATCATGGGGTACGGCTTCTCGCCCCTCAAGCTGCCCGAGGGCTTCGACTACCAGGCGCTCTTCCACGGCGTCGACGAGCGGGTGCCGGTGGAGGCACTGCACTTCGGCGTGCGGGTACTGGACGACTTCCTGGTGCGCAGCACGGGGTGACCGCGTCGGGCCGGACCGGGGGTGAGCGCCCCGGCCCGGGCGCCGCTGACATGGACCGGACTGACCGAACGGACTGAGAGGAACACCGCCATGGTGACCACGGCGCCCTACGGAGCCTGGCCGTCGCCCATCGACGCCCGGCTGGTCGCCGCCCACGACGGCCGCCCCGAGTACCTCGGCGTCGTGGGCGACGAGGTGTGGTGGACCGAGCCGCGCCCCGAGGAGGGCGGCCGCCGGGCGCTCGTCCGGCGCACGCCGGAGGGCGCGGAGGAGTCGGTGCTGCCCCCGCCGTGGAACGTCCGCAGCCGGGTCATCGAGTACGGCGGCCAGCCCTGGGCCGGCGCCCCGGACGCGGACGGCGCGCCCCTCGTCGTCTTCGTCCACTTCGCCGACCAGCGGCTGTACGCGTACGCGCCGGACGGCGGCGGCGAGCCGCGCCCGCTCACTCCGGTCTCCGCCGTCGGCGGCGGCCTGCGGTGGGTGGACCCGGTCGTGCTGCCGGAGCGCGGCGAAGTGTGGTGCGTGCTGGAGGAGTTCACGGGCGAGGGGCCGACCGACGTGCGCCGGGTGATCGCCGCCGTGCCGCTGGACGGCTCGGCCGCACAAGACCGGGGCGCCATACGGGAGTTGAGTGACGACCGGCACCGCTTCGTCACCGGGCCGCGGCTCTCCCCGGACGGCCGCCGCGCCGCCTGGATCGCCTGGGACCACCCCCGTATGCCGTGGGACGGCACGGTCGTCATGGTCGCCGAGGTGACGGAGGACGGCGCGTTCACCGGCGCCCGCGCCCTGGTCGGCGGCGAGGACGAGTCCGTCGCGCAGATCGAGTGGGCGGCGGACGGCTCACTGCTGTACGTCTCGGACACCGACGGCTGGTGGGAGCTGCGGAGCGCCGACCCGGACCCGGCGGCGGTACGAGCGGGAGCGGGGGACGGCACGGTGACCGGCCGGCGCCTGTATCCGGTCCAGCGGGAGGAGTTCGGCGGGCCGCTGTGGAAGGTCGGGCTGCGCTGGTTCCTGCCGCTGGAGGGCGGCACCATCGCCACGCTCCACGGCCACGGCACGAACTGCCTCGGCATACTGGACCCGGTCGCCGGCGAGCTGGTCGACGCGGTCGGGCCGTGGACGGAGTGGGCCCCCTCGCTCGCCGTGCACGGCACCCGCGTCATCGGCATCGCCGCCAGTCCGCGCAGCGCGTACGAGATCGTCGAGCTGGACACGCTGACGGGCCGCTCGCGGGTGATCGCCGCCCGGCACGTCGACGCGCTGGACCCCGCGTACTACCCCGAGCCGCAGATCCGCACGTTCACCGGCCCCGACGGCCGGGACATCCACGCCCACGTCCACCCGCCGCACAGCCCCACCCACGCTCCGCCGGACGGCGAGCCGGCCCCCTTCGTGGTGTGGGCGCACGGCGGCCCCACCGGCCACGCCCCGCTCGTCCTCGACCTGGAGATTGCCTACTTCACCTCGCGCGGCTTCGGCGTGGCGGAGGTCAACTACGGCGGCTCGACGGGGTACGGCAGGGAGTACCGCGAGCGGCTGCGCGAGCAGTGGGGCGTGGTGGACGTCGAGGACTGCGCCGCGGTCGCCCGGGCGCTGGCCGACGAGGGCACCGCCGACCGCTCCCGGCTCGCGATCCGGGGCGGCAGCGCCGGCGGCTGGACCACCGCGGCCTCGCTGACCGGCACCGACCTCTACGCCTGCGGCACGATCAGCTATCCGGTACTGGACCTGGCGGCCTGGGCCGGCGGCGAGACCCACGACTTCGAGTCGCAGTATCTGGAGTCGCTGGTCGGCCCGCTCGCCGAGGTCCCCGACCGGTACCGCGACCGCTCGCCGCTGCATCAGGCGGACCGGATCTCCGCGCCGTTCCTGCTGCTCCAGGGCCTGGACGACGTGATCTGCCCGCCCGCGCAGGCCGAGCGGTTCCTCGCCGAGGTCGCCCGCTGCGGCATCCCGCACGCGTATCTGTCCTTCGAGGGCGAGGGCCACGGCTTCCGCCGAGAGGACACCATCGTGCGCGCCGTCGAGGCCGAACTGTCCCTGTACGCGCAGACCTTCGGCATCGCGCGTACGGACGTGCCGACGCTGGAACTGGGCAAATGACCGTGCTGCGGGGGATCCGGCCGCCCCGGCTCCGGCCCGGCGACCGGGTGGCCGTCGTCGCGCCGAGCGGCCCGGTCGCCTCCGAGCGGCTGGACGCCGGCCTCGACATCCTGCGCGGCTGGGACCTCGACCCGGTACTGGTGCCGCATGTCCGCGCCGGACACGGGGAGTTGACGTACCTCGCGGCGCCGGACGAGCGCCGCGCGCGCGACCTCCAGGACGCCTGGTGCGACCCGGCGGTGGCGGCGGTGTTCGCGGCGCGCGGCGGGTACGGAGCCCAGCGCATGGTCGACCTGCTGGACTGGGAGGCGATACGGGCGGCGCCGCCCAAGCCGCTGATCGGCTTCAGCGATGTGACCGTCCTGCACGAGGCGTTCGCGCTGCGTGCCGGGGTGGCGACCCTGCACGGCCCGGCGGTGGCCGGCGAGATCTTCCTCAAGGACGAGCCGACCCGGGACCACCTGCGACGCACGCTCTTCACCCCCGAGGACCCGGCCGTCACGACCCTGGCCCCCGGCACGGCGCGCACGCTGATACCGGGCCGGGCGCGCGGCGTCACCTTCGGCGGCTGCCTGGCGCTGCTCGCGAGCGAGACGGGCACGCCGGGCGCCCGGCCGGACGCGGCGGGTGGCCTGTTGCTGCTGGAGGACGTGGGCGAGGCGCCGTACGCCATCGACCGCGCGCTGACCCAACTGCTCCGCTCCGGCACGCTGACCGGCGTGACCGGCGTCCTGCTCGGTTCCTGGGCACGCTGCGGCCCGTACGAGCGGGTCCGTGCGGTACTGACGGACCGGCTGGGCGGCCTCGGGGTACCGGTCGTCGAGGAATTCGGCTTCGGCCACGGCGACTCGGCACTGACGGTACCCCTGGGCGTACCGGCCACACTCGACGCGGACGCGTGCACCCTGACGTTCGACGTACCACCACTGACCTGACGACTCCGCCGGCGCGGGCCGTCAGCCGGGCTTGGCGGCGATGACCGTGTCGAGCATCGCGCGGGACGCCTGCAGCTCGCCGATGGCGCGGCTGATCCGCTCCCGTTCCTGCTCCAGCCGGGCGACGAGATCCGGACAGGTGGGCAGGAGACGGCCGTCGTCCGTACGGACGCAGGGCAGTACCTCTGCGATCAGCGAGGTCGTGAGCCCCGCCGCCAGCAGGCATCGGATACGGCGCACCGTTTCCACGTCCGCCTCGTCGTAGACCCGGTAACCACTCGGCAGTCGCCGCGGTGCCAGCAGGCCCTGCTGCTCGTAGTAGCGCAGCAGCCGCTCGTGGACTCCCGTACGCCGGACCATCTCCTTCATCCGCACGTGGTTCGCCTCCCGGCGCTGCTACTTGACTCTGACATTGGTGTCAGAGTTTAGCGTCGTCGCCATGAACGCTGAGCACTCACAGCACTCACAGCACGCCCTTCCCACCCCTCACCTCGACGTCGTCGTCCAGGGCAGCGGTCCCGCGCTGCTGCTCGCGCACGGTGCCGGTGGTGGCATCGCGGGCAACTTCGGTCTGGTCCTCGACGATCTCGCCCGCGACCACACCCTCATCGGCCCTCACTACCCGGGTGCGGGCGGCTCGCCTGTGGCCACCGAGCCGCTGGATCTGGACGTACTCGCCGACCAGCTGGTCGCCGCCGCTGTCGCGGCGGGGCAGGAGTCGTTCGCCGTACTCGGCGAATCGCTCGGGAGCGCCGTGGCCGTCCGGGTCGCCACCCGGCATCCCGCACGGGTCAGGGCGCTCGTCCTCACCGCCGGGTTCCCGGTCGCGGACCCGGTTCTGGCGCTGGCCGCGAACCTCATCAAGTCCCTGGCAGATGCGGGCCGTTGGGAAGAGGTGGCCCGACTCGCCTGCGTGTCGTGCTTGTCGCGGGCGGACCTGGCGGACCTGGCGCCGTCCGATCTCGACGCGCTGGTGGACCGGACCCTGGACGGGATGCCGCCGGGGATGGTGGACCACTTCGACCTGGTGTCCCGCGTGGACGTCCGGGCGGACCTCGGAAAGGTGTCCGCGCCCGCGCTGGTGGTGGCGCCGATGGGCGACAGGCTGGTCCTCCCGGACAGCTCGTACCGCTTGGCGGCCGGCATCGCGGGCGCCGAGCTGATCGAGCTGCCCGGCGCGGCCCACATCCTGAACGAGGCCGACCGCGCGACGTGGCTGCGGCACGTCCGAAAGTTCCTCGGCGCTCTCCCCGCGCCGGTCACTCTTGCCGAGCCCGTCAACTCCCCCGTGACCAGCGGTAACTGACTGGCAAGTAATATCTTCTGTCACCACCGTTGACATGTCCGAAATGCATGCCGGACCATGAGCGCGCCGTACTGACTGGTAGGTATGGCGTGTCTCTGTGGAGGTCAGCGTGTACCCAGCAGTGTCCCGCCCCGTTCTGCGCACGTCCCTCGCCCTGTTGGCAGCCGTCTCTCTGGCAAGCCCCCTCGCGCTCGCGGCGCCGGCGGCCGCGGTCGCCGATCCGTACGACGTCACCGCCCTGAAGCTGACCGTGCGGGCCGGCGACCGCGACTGCACGGTGGACGCCGATCTCTACCGCCCGGCCGGCGTCGACGCGGCGCACCCCGCGCCCGCCGTGCTGACCACCAACGGCTTCGGCGGCAGCAAGGCGGACGGCTCGACCGCCGCCACCGCCAAGGCCTTCGCCGAGCGCGGCTACGTCGGCCTGGCCTACTCCGGCCTGGGCTTCGGCAAGTCCGGCTGCCCGGTCTCGCTCGACGACCCGCGGATCGACGGTCAGGCGGCAAGTCAGCTCATCGACTTCCTCGCCGGTACGCGCACGGCGGACGACGGCACCCGCGTCGACTACGTCACGAAGGACAGCGGCGCCGGAAAGAGTGCCGATCCGCGCGTCGGGATGATCGGCGGGTCGTACGGCGGCGCGATCCAGCTGGCCACCGCCTCCGTCGATCACCGCGTGGACGCGCTCGTCCCCCTGATCACCTGGAACGACCTGGCCTACGCCTTGGACCCCAACAACGCCGACCAGCCGGCGGGCAGCGTCAGCAACGACGTACCCGGTGCGTACAAGCACCAGTGGACCAACGGGTTCTTCCTCATCGGCGAGGCGCAGGGGCTGCTGAACCCGAGCCTGGACCCGTCCCGGCTCGGCGGCGCCGGCTGTCTGCACTTCGTCGCCAAGGCGTGCGAGACCAAGCGCTGGCTGGACTCGGGCCGGTATACCGACGACAGTAAGCAGTCGATCCTCGACTACGCGCGCAGCGTCAGCCCCGTCTCGTACCTGAAGTCCGTCAAGGCACCGACGCTGCTGGTCCAGGGCCAGGCGGACAGCCTGTTCAACCTCAACGAGGCGGCGGCCACCTACCGGACGCTCACGGCGCAGGGCACCGAGGCCAAGATGATCTGGCAGTCCTGGGGCCACAGCGGCGGCATGACCGACCCGGCCTCCGGCGAACTGAATCTCGCCGAAGGCAACTTGGACACCAGCTACGTCGGGCAGCGCATCCTGGCCTGGTTCGACCGCTACCTCCAGCACAAGAAGGGCACCGACACCGGGCCCGCGTTCGCCTACTACCGGGACTGGATGCCGGTCGGGCAGACGTACGGCACGTCGGCCGCCTTCCCCGCGAGCGGCGACGCCTGGAAGCTGTACCTCTCCGGCGACGGCAAGCTCGTCGACAACCGGTCGAAGGTGGCGCGCGGCAGCCGCGAATACCGCAACGGGCTACTGCCCACCAGCCACTCGGAGAGCTCGCTGGCGGGGCTCATCGGGCTGAAGGACCCCGAGCCGTACGACCTCAAGGGCAGCTACCTGGGGTGGACCTCCGAGCCGGTCGAGGGCGCGCCCGTCGACGTGGTGGGCGCCCCGAAGGCGACCCTGAAGGTCGTCTCGCCGCGCACCGAGCGGGTGCAGAACTCCGGCGACGCGGCCGACAAGCTGGTCCTCTTCGCCAAGCTGTACGACATCGCGCCGGACGGCTCCAAGACGCTCGTGCACCGGCTCGTGGCGCCCGCGCGGGTGCCGGACGCGACCCGCCCTTTCACCGTCGAGCTGCCCGCCATCGTGCACCGCTACCAGCCGGGCCACCGCCTGCAGTTCGTCATCGCGGCGAGCGACACGGCGTACTACGGCAACCGCGGCATCAAGCCGGTCACGGTCACCAGTGCGCCGAACGACACGGGGACGCTCGAACTCCCGCTGGCGGGCCAGTAGCCGGTAGCCGGCAGCCAGTAGGCGGGCGGGTCAGTCCTCCGCCACCGTGATCGCCTGTACCGGGCAGGCGCGGGCTGCCTCGTGCACGAGGGGGTCGGCCGGGGCGTCCTCGGCGCGCGGCAGCAGCGCACTGAAGCCGTCGTCGTCCTGGGTGAAGGTCTTGGGCGCGGTGAGGGCGCACTGGCCCGCGCCGATACAGATGTCCTTGTCGATGCTGATGTGCTGGGTCGTCGGCATGGTCGGTCCCTGGAGTCCGTGGGTGGCTTGTGGGGGAGGGGCCGGCCCGGCGCGGTGGTGGTGCTGCCGTGTCGGGGACGGGGCCGGCCGGTGGAGCGGTGAGCGGTACTACGCGGGTCTGCGGTACTGCGCGGTGAGCGGTTCTACGGGGTCAACGACTACCAGGCGACGGGGAGTTCCACCATGCCCTGGAGGGTGTCGCCGGGCTTGAACGGGATCTCCTCGGCGGGTGCCGCGAGGCGCAGGCCGGGGAACCGGGCGAAGAGCGAGTGCAGCGCGATCTCCAGCTCGGCACGGGCGAGGTTCTGGCCCAGGCATTGGTGGATGCCGAAGCCGAAGGCGACGTGGTGCCGGGCGGAGCGGTCCCAGTCCAGCTCGTTCGGCGCGTCGTACGCCGTCTCGTCACGGTTGACGAGCGAGGTGGACAGCACCACGCCATCGCCGGCCTTCACGGTCACGCCGCCGACCTCGATGTCCTCGGTCGCCACCCGCAGCATCCCGTCCGCGATGGACAGGTACCGCAGCAGCTCCTCGACCGCGGTGGGCATGAGCGACGGGTCGGCGCGCAGCGCCGCCAGCTGCTCCGGGTGCTGGAGCAGCGTGAACGTGCCCAGCGAGATCATGTTGGCGGTCGTCTCGTGCCCGGCCACCAGCAGGATCATCGCCATGTTGACCAGCTCGTCGCGCGGCAGGTCGCCGGTGCGCAGCCGGTCGGCGATCAGCTCGTCGAGCAGCCCGTCGCCCGGCTCGGCCTCCTTCTGGGCGATCAGGCCGCCGAAGTACGCCTCCAGGTCGTTCCTGGCTTTCATGGAGTCGCTCGCGGCCGGGCCGCGCAGCAGGCGCCGCGACGCGTCCTCGAAGAACTCGTGGTCGGCGTACGGAACGCCGAGCAGCTCGCAGATGACCATGGACGGCACGGGCAGGGCGAACGCCGAGACCAGCTCGGCCGGCTGCCCGGCGGCCACCATGTCATCGAGCAGCCGGTCGACGATCTCCTGGATACGCGGTCGCATCGCCGCGATCCGCTTCAGCCCGAAGCTGGGGATCAGCATCCGGCGTTGGACGTTGTGCTCGGGGTCGTCGACGCCGAGGAGCGTGGCGCGGCTCCGCGGCTCCTTGCGCAGCGCCTCGAAGCGGGCGTTGGGCATCGGGAAGTCCGGGTTGAGCCGGTCCGACGACAGGCGCTGGTCGGTGAGCAGGGCGCGCGCCTCCGCGTGCCCTGTCACGACCCACACTTCCCGGCCGTCGTAGAGGTGGACACGGGCGAGCGGCCCCTGTTCGCGCAGGGGCTCATAGGCGGTGGGCGGGTGATAGGGACAGGCGCGGTCCTGCGGAAACGCGACCGTTTCCGCCACCGCTTCCGATATTGCTTCCGACACGGCGTACCTCCGGTGCAGTGACTCGGATGTGCTGCTTCTCATTTCATGCGATGTCGGTAGATGTCGCTACGTGAAGTTCGGCCAAGCGGGTTGGTATTGCCGCGAGTTGGCGGTCTCGTCTGGTAGGGGGCGGCTGAGCAGCGGGTACGGGAGGGGGCCCGGGTGCCGGCCACCTTGCGGGGTGCGGGGAAGGGGTGCCGACCCCTCCGCGGGGCCGCGCCTACGGGCCGGGCGTGGCCGAGATGCGTCGCATACGGCGAGCGGTTCGCGCCGTTCCGGACGCGCGCACCACCCGAAGCGGCACTCTTCTCGTAGATGGCACTCAGTGCCACACTGGCGGGATGAACGACGACGTGGGATACCGAGGTGACGCGACGGACCCGGTCTGGGCCGCGCTCGGCGGCCCGGCCGGACTGACCGGACGGGTGCGCTACGCCGGTGCGCGCGGGCTGCTGCCCGCGCGGCTGCCGGTCATGGACCTGGCCAGGACGACCGTCGCGGTCTGCGCACTGGCCGGCGCGGAACTCGCCGCGGCCCACACCGGCGGCCCCGTGCCCGCCGTGACCGTCGACGACGGCGCCGTGGCCACCGCCTTCCTCAGCGAACGCCACCTGCGCATCGACGGCCGGGCGCCCACGGCCTTCGCGCCGCTCTCCGGCTTCTGGCACACCGCCGACGGCCGACTGCGTACCCACGCCAACTACCCGCACCACCGCGACCGCCTGCTCGCCGCCCTCGGTCTGCCCGGCGACGCGGGACCCGAGGCGCTCGCGGCCGAGCTCGCGGGGCGGAGCGCCGAGGAGGTCGAGGAGACCGTGTACGCGGCGGGCGGCCTGGCCATCGCCGTACGGGACGCCAAGGAGTGGGCCGCCCACCCGCAGGGCGCCGCCGTGGCCCGCCGCCCGCTGCTCACCCTCGCGCCGCTCGGCGCCGCCACGCCGCCGGTCCGGCCGCCGGGCCTGGCCGGCGACCCCCTGCTGCCCGCCGCCGGGCTGCGCGTACTGGACCTGACGCGGGTGCTCGCCGGGCCGGTCGCCACCCGTACGCTCGCGCTGCTCGGCGCCGACGTACTGCGCATCGACGCGCCAGGGCTGCCGGAGAGCCGGGACACGCACGGCGACACCGGCTTCGGGAAGCGTTCCGCCGTACTGGATCTCGGCGCGCGGGCCGGGCGGGCGTCCTTCGAGGAGCTGCTCGCGCTCGCCGACGTGGTCGTCACCGGCTACCGCCCTGGCGCCCTGGACCGCTTCGGGCTGGCCCCGGAAGCGCTCGCCGAGCGCCGCCCCGGCATCGTTGTCGCGCGGCTGTCCGCATGGGGCGACTACGGCCCGTGGGGCGGCCGCCGCGGCTTCGACAGCCTCGTCCAGGCCGCCACCGGCATCGCCGTGACCGAGGCGGCGGCCGACGGCATGCCCGGCGTGCTGCCCGCCCAGGCGCTGGACCACGGCACCGGCTACCTGCTGGCCGCCGCGGTGCTGCGGGCGCTCACCGAGCGGTCCCGTACGGGCGGTTCGCGGCTGGCGACACTCGCCCTCACGCAGACCGCCGCGCTGCTCACCGACGTCCTGCCGCGGCGCGCGCCCGGCACCGCCGACGCGTTCGACCCGGAGGCCCGGCTCGCCGACGCCGACAGCCCCCTGGGCCGGCTGCGGCACGCCCTGCCGCCGGTCTCCTTCGCCAATGGCCCGGTCAACTGGTCGCGCCCGCCGAGTAATTGGGGCAGCGACGCGCCGACGTGGTGGTGAGTACCGGGGATCGGGCCCCGCTGCCGACCTCGGGGACAGCCGGGCTTCCGGCCCGGTCGGCCCCGGGGGCACGCGCTCCGGGGACACACCCCCCGGACGCACAGCGCACCCCGCACACCTGACCGATATCATCCGATGATGGCCGACGACCGACACCCCGCGCCCGCGTCCGTCGCCGCGGGGCAGCCCGACCCGTACCTCGCCCGCGGCCACCGCGTGGGCATCCGGCCGTTCCGGCGGGCGGACCGCGCGGAGTTCACCGCCCGGGCGCGGGAGAGCGCGGAGCTGCACCGGCCCTGGCTCTTCCCGCCCGCCGACGAGTCGTCCTACGACGCGTACTACGCCCGGCTGCAGGAGCCCTCGCGCGCGGGCTTCCTGATCTGCGGCCTCCAGGACGGCGGCCGGATCGCGGGCTACCTCACGATCAACAACATCGTGCAGGGCGGCTTCCGCTGCGGCGCGGCCGGCTACGGCGCCTTCGCGCACGCCGCGGGCCGCGGGCTGATGAGCGAGGGGCTGCAGCTGATCCTGCGGTACTCCTTCGGGCCGCTCGGCCTGCACCGCATCGAGGTCAACGTCCAGCCGGAGAACACCGCCTCGATCGCGCTCGCCCGCCGCAACGGCTTCCGGAAGGAGGGCTATTCGCCCGACTTCCTCTTCATCGACGGGGCCTGGCGGGACCACGAGCGCTGGGCCATCACCAGCGAGATGATGCCCCCGGAAGGCCCGTGATCCCCGCATCGCCGGCCCGCTCTCTCAGCGCCGTTTCCGGTTGATCTTCATCGTGTCCATGTCCGTGGCCGAGGAGCGCAGGTCGCGGTAGCCGTACCCGGCAGCGCGCAGCGCGTTCTCGGCCTTCTCCTCGGCGAGCGCGGCCGCCATCTCTTCGCCGTCCGCCGCGTCCGAGACGATGACGTACCGGTAGGCGAAGGATGTCATCGAGGGGTCGCACGCGAGTGCCCCTTCGGGCGTGAACTGCAGCTGCGCCAGGCCCTGCTCGTCGGCCTCGGCCCGCAGCCGCGCTCCGGCCTCCTCGGTCAGCCCGTCCCACTTGCCGCGCACGATCACGCGGTAGGTGTGCTCGGCGGCCATCTCGTCCGTCCTCGTGGCCATCTCGTCCGTCCTCGCCTTCGCCGTGCCGCACGCCAGCGGCATACGGGCTGCGTCATACGGTGTACGGGGCCAGCATCCATCATCCACCGGCGCCGTGTCGCGCGAATTGTTCGGGTTGTTCGCGAACTGTTTTTTGCGCAACCCTGACCGGAGGACGCCCTGTTCAGTACGGCCGGGAGCAGGTTCCATGGTCACCAGACGGCCGCCGTGACCAGGGCGGCCCCGTCCGACTGCGAGGCACTGTGGCCACGAGTGTGCGACGCACCACCCTCTCCCTGCCCGCGGCGGCCGTCGGCCCCGACAACCCGCTGCCCGCGCTGGCCGGCCCCCGTGACGTGCACCGCATCACCGTCCCCCAGGACGCGGGCGTGCCCGCCGACATGGCCCGGCAGCTCTCCTACCGGCCGCTGGACTCCCTCTTGCCCGTACGCCGCAGGGACGGTTACGGCCGCGACCGCACCCCTACCGACCTCGACGCGCTCGTGATCGAGAACGACCGGCTGCGCGCCACCGTCCTGCCGGGCCTCGGCGGCCGCGTCCACTCGCTGCACCACAAGCCCACAGGACGCGAACTGCTCTACCGCAACCCGGTGTTCCAGCCCGCCGACTTCGCGCTCAACGGCGCGTGGTTCTCCGGCGGCATCGAATGGAACATCGGCGCGACCGGGCACACCACGCTCTCCTGCGCTCCCGTGCACGCCGCGCGGGTGCCGGCACCGGACGGCGGCGAGATGCTGCGCCTGTGGGAGTGGGAGCGGCTGCGCGACCTGCCCTTCCAGGTCGACCTCTGGCTCCCGGACGGCTCCGACTTCCTGTACGTCGGTGTGCGCATTCTCAACCCCCACCACCACACCGCGCCCGTCTACTGGTGGTCCAACATCGCCGTCCCCGAGGACACGCGCACCCGCGTTCTCGCCCCCGCCGACGAGGCGTGGCACTTCGGGTACGAGCGCACGCTGCGCCGCGTCCCGGTCCCCGAGTCCGGCGGCGCCGACCGCACGTACCCGCTGCGCAGCGAGTACCCCGCCGACTACTTCTACGAGATCGCGCCCGGCGACCGCCGCTGGATCGCCTCCCTCGACGCCGACGGCCACGGCCTCGTGCACACCTCCACCGACACCCTGCGCGGCCGCAAGCTGTTCCTGTGGGGCGCGGGCCGGGCCGGGCGGCACTGGCAGGAGTGGCTGACCGAGCCGGGCACCCCCGGGTACGCGGAGATCCAGGCCGGGCTCGCGCGCACCCAGCTGGAGCACGTACCCCTCGACGCGGGCGCGGAGTTCGCGTGGCTGGAGGCGTACGGGCCGCTGGCCGCCGACCCGGAAGCGGTGCACGGGGCGGATTGGAGCGCGGCCCGTGGTGAGGTCGCGGACCGGCTCGAAACGGCGCTGCCGCGCGCCGACGTGGAAGCCGCGTACGCCGCCTGGCGGCCGTACGCCGACCTCGAACCGAAGGAGCGGCTCGCCACCGGCTCCGGCTGGGGCGCGCTGGAGGTGGCCCGCGCCGGGTACGACCTGCCGGGCACGCCGTTCACCGAGGACACCCTGGGCGAGGAACAACGGCCCTGGCTGGAACTGCTGCGCACCGGCGATCTCCCGCAGGGAAACCCGGAGGGACACCGGGGCGGGCACCCGGACGGGCACCCGGAAGGGCCGGGTCTGCCGGGCGCGTCGCTGGTCGCCCCACCCTGGCGCGACCTTCTCGAATCCGCGCGCCCGAGCCCCGCTTCCGACTACCACCTGGGCGTCGCCCAATGGCACGCGGGCGACCGCGCCCAGGCCGTCCGCAGCTGGGAACGCGCGCTCTCCCGCGGCCGCAGCTGCTGGCCGCTGTACTGCCTGGCGGTCGCGGAGGCCGCGGCGGGCGAGACGGCCCGGGCGGCGCAGCGGTACGCCGAAGCCGTCGCGTGCGCGGCCGAGGACACCGCGGAGGTGCGGCGCACCGTACTGCCCGCGCTCGCCCGGGAGGCGGTGCCCGCGCTGATCGCGGCGGACCGCGCCGACGACGCGGCGTCCGTCCTCGCCCGGCTGAGCCCGGCGGACCGCGCACGCGGCCGCTTCCGCCTGCTGACGGCTCAGGTCCTGCTCGCACAGGGCGACGTGGCCGGCGCCCGCGCGGTCTTCGACGAGGGCTTCGAGGTCGCGGACCTCCGGGAGGGCGACGAGACGCTGAGTGACACCTGGTACGCGATCGCCGAACGGCTCGTCGCCGGCGACGGCCCGGTCATGGATGAGGTACGCGCCCGGGCCCGCGCGGATCATCCGCTCCCCGAGCGGTACGAGTACCGTATGCGCCTGGCCTGAAAGAGGGCGCCCGGGGCCGTTCGTCACCCGTACGCGCGGCGAACGGAATGATCAGGCGGGGACACTCGTTGCACAGCAACATGAAGGCAATCACCACCGACAGCTATGGCGACCCCGATGTCCTCGCCCTCACCGACCAGCCCGACCCGAAGGTGGCGCCCGACTCGGTCCTGATCCGGGTCAAGGCGGCCGGCGTCAATCCGGTCGACTGGAAGATCCTCGCCGGCTACCTCGACCCGATCATGCACGTGCACTTCCCGCTGATCCCCGGGTGGGACGTGGCGGGCGTCGTCGAGGCGGTCGGCGCGGACGCCACCGAATACGAGGTCGGCGACGAGGTCATGGGGTACGTGCGCAAGGACGAGGTCCAGCACGGCACCTTCGCCGAGCTGGTCGCCGCGCCCGTGCGGACCCTCGCGCGCAAGCCGGCCGCGCTGGACTGGCGGCAGGCGGCCGGCCTCCCGCTGGCCGGGCTCACCGCGTACCAGGCGCTCAAGCGGCTGGGCGTGGGGCGCGGCGACACGGTGCTGGTGCACGCGGCGGCGGGCGGCGTCGGGGCGTTCGCCGTGCAGATCGCGGTCGCACAGGGCGCCCGGGTCATCGGCACGGCGAGCGAGCGCAACCACGACTTCCTGCGCTCGCTGGGCGCCGAGCCGGTGACCTATGGGGAGGGCCTCGCCGACCGGGTGCGCGAGCTGGCCCCGGACGGCGTGGACGCGGCGGCGGACTTCGTCGGCGGCGACGCGGTCGACGTCTCCCAGCAGGTACTGAAGGACCCGGCACGGGTGGCGTCGGTCGTCGACAACGAGGTCACCGGCAAGGGCGGCCACCTCGTGTGGGTGCGGCCGGACAGCGCCGACCTCACCGCGCTCGCCGAGCTCGCCGACGCCGGGAAGCTCACCGTCACCATCGACACGGCACTGCCGCTGGACCAGGCCGCCGAGGCGTTCCGCCGCAGCCAGTCCGGCCGCGCCCGCGGCAAGATCGTCCTCGACGTGTCCTGAAATCACGACCTGCCCCGAGAGCCCGTGTAAGCCGAGCCCGTACACAACGAGCTCGTACACAACACGGGCTCTGAGGCGCCGTCAGGTGATCGCCACCCGGTCCACGTACTCGAAGATCGAGCCGTCCGGGTGGCGGGCCACCATGTTGCGGCCGGCGGGGCCGGCGAGCGGGCCCGCGATGACCTGTCCGCCGACCGCCTTCAGGTCGTCCACCGCCTGGTCCACGTTCGACACCGCGATCGTCGCGGTGATCTTGCGGAGTACGGACAGCTCCGCCTCGGGGCCGCTCATCAGGAAGAAGCAGCCGACCGCGGCGACGGACACGCCACCGCGCTGGAAGCGCTGCGCCTGCGCGCCCGTCAGCCGTTCGTACACGGGAATCGCGGTGTCCAGGTCGTCGACGCACACGCGCAGTGAGGTACCGAGAATGTCCATGCGGAGGAGCCTAGTTGGCGTGGCCGGACAGCGCGATCATCCGACGAAGCCGCCAAAAGGACCTCCGGAAGGTCCTCACACGCGGCACAGGATTTCTCCGTGCAGCATGGAGAACCAGCCGTCCTCCCGGGCGCCCCACTCGCGCCAGGCGGCGCTGATCGCCCGCAGCTCCGCCTCGGTGGCGTGCCCGCCTTCGGTCGCCCGCCGTGCGTACGACGAGGACAGCGTGCGCTCCGCCCACAGGTCGCTCCACCAGGCGCGTTCCTCCGGCGTCGCGTAGCACCACGCGCTCGCCGTCGCCGTGACGGCCTCCGGGGCGAACCCCGCCGCCAGCGCCCAGGAGCGCAGCCGCCGCCCGGCGTCCGGCTCCCCGCCGTTGGCGCGGGCCACCCGCTCGTACAGGTCGAGCCACTCGTCCATGCCGGAGACCGACGGGTACCAGGTCATGGTGGCGTAGTCGCCGTCCCGTACCGCGACGATCCCGCCCGGCTTGGTGACCCGGCGCATCTCGCGCAGCGCCTGTACGGGGTCGCCGACGTGCTGCAGGACCTGGTGGGCGTGGACGACGCAGAAGGTGTCGTCCGGGTAGTCCAGTGCGTGGACATCGCCGACCGCGAAGTGGACGTTGGTCAGGCCGCGGTCGTCCGCGACGGCCCGGGCCTGCTCCAGTACGCCCGGCGCGTGCTCCAGGCCGGTCACCGAGCCGTCCGGCACCAGTGCCGCCAGGTCGGCGGTGATGGTGCCGGGACCGCAGCCGATGTCCAGGATCTTCATGTGCGGCTTGAGTGAATCCAGCAGGTAGGCCGCGGAGTTGGCGGCTGTGCGCCAGGTGTGCGAGCGCAGTACGGACTCGTGGTGACCGTGGGTGTAGACGGCGGACTCCTGCGACATGGCTGCTCCTTCGCATGCTCGATGCGGTCGTCAATGCGGTCGTCGATGCGGTCACGGCGCGGGGGTCGCGCCGTGATCACACCGTACGCCGCTATCTCGGATTATGAGAGCCCCGTCTCAGGATGTGATCGGCTCACTCCGGAAGCAGCCGATACACCACCAGCGCCTCGTTCTCCTTGTCGATCGTCAACTCCTGCGCTGCTGCGGTTACTTCGCCGTCGTACGCGAGGTCCGTGCCGGGTGCGAGGCCGCCGATCCGCAGCGTCCGCAGCCGTGCCTCGCTCAGGACGGGGGAGTGCCGCAGTGCGCCCGTCAGCGCCGCGGTGAGCAGTCGGGTGCGGGCCAGCCGGCCGCCGTGCACCATCCGTACGTCCAGCACGCCGTCCGCCAGGTCGTGCCGCCGTACCGGGGCCGAACCGAGCCCCCGGTAAGAGCAGTTGCCCACGAACAGCGTCCACAGCTCGCGCCGTCGGCCGTTGACCTCCACGGTCACCGGCTCCGCGGTGCGCAGCACCTGCCACGCGGCCAGCACTCCGGCCGGCCAGGCGCCGATCTTTCCGGCCCACTCCTCCCTGATCCGCACCAGCTCCGGGTAGGCGCCGATCGAGAAGGTGTTCAGGAAGTGCGTCGGCTCCTGCCGCGGCCCCGTGCGGAACCGCGCGAGGTCCACCGCGACGGCCTCACCGGTCTGCACCGCCCGGGCCGCCTCGGCCACGGTCTCCACGCCCAGGTCGTACGCGAAGTGGTTGTGCGTGCCGCCGGGCAGTACCGCCAGCGGTACGCCGTGCCGTGCCGCGACCGCCGCCGCCGCGTTGATCGTGCCGTCCCCGCCCAGCACGCCGAGCGCGCCCCCGCGTTCCGCGGCCCGCTCGGCCGCGGCCCGCAGCGCCTTGTCCAGCGGCTCCGCGCCCTGGTGGCCGCACTCGGTCACCTCGGCCCGCGGCAGCACGTCGTGGATGACCGGGGTCTGGTCGCTGTGCGCGCCGGTGCGCTGGCCCGAGCCCTGGTTGGTGACGACGAACAGCCCGTCGCCGTCCGGCAG
>NZ_JBEPFC010000079.1:0-31714 GCF_040301705.1 Streptomyces sp. NPDC000151
ATCTCCGTGATGATCACCCGGGCGCCCTGGCCGCGCAGCGACTCCGCACAGCCCTTGCCCACATCGCCGTACCCGCACACGACGGCGGTCTTGCCACCGATCAGCACGTCGGTGGCACGGTTGATGCCGTCGATCAGCGAGTGCCGGCAGCCGTACTTGTTGTCGAACTTCGACTTCGTCACGGCGTCGTTCACATTGATCGCCGGGAAGAGGAGGGTGCCGTCGCGGTGCATCTCGTACAGACGGTGGACACCGGTCGTGGTCTCCTCCGTCACACCGCGGATCTCCGAGGCCAGCTCGGTCCACTTCTTCGGCGACTCGGCCAGGGTGCGGTTGAGCAGCTCCAGGATGGCGCGGTGCTCGTCGCTCTCGGCGGTGTCGACGGAAGGCGCCTTGCCGGCCTTCTCGTACTCGACGCCCTTGTGGACGAGGAGGGTGGCGTCACCGCCGTCGTCCAGGATCATGTTCGGGCCGCCGGTGGGCGAGTTCGGCCAGGTCAGGGCCTGCTCGGTGCACCACCAGTACTCCTCCAGCGTCTCGCCCTTCCAGGCGAAGACCGGGATGCCCTGGGGGGCGTCGGGGGTGCCGTTCGGGCCCACCGCGATGGCCGCGGCGGCGTGGTCCTGGGTGGAGAAGATGTTGCAGGACGCCCAGCGGACCTCGGCGCCGAGGGCGACCAGGGTCTCGATGAGGACGGCGGTCTGCACGGTCATGTGCAGCGAGCCGGTGACGCGGGCGCCGGCCAGCGGCTGCGTGGCGGCGTACTCCTTGCGGATCGCCATCAGACCGGGCATCTCGTGCTCGGCGAGGGTGATCTCCTTGCGGCCGAAGGCGGCCAGGGAAAGGTCGGCGACCTTGAAGTCCTGATCAGTGGCTGCTGTCGTCATGTCGGGCTGCTCCCCGGAGTCGGAGGGTGGTTGCGGTCGGCAGTCTGCGGCGCGGGCAGGCGGGGTGTACGGGCGGGTGTACGCGATGCGGTACGCCCACCTGGACATTCCTGTGACCGGCTTACCCGGTCGTTCGGACATGACCGTCACCGGGGCGGACGTGTCGCTCGGACGTGTCCACCACCGGGACATACCTGTCCCCTGGCCGCAGCACGCAGTCCGTCGGAGGCCCTCTCTCCCTCGGCCGGTCCGCGGTGCGGGCCGACCGACCGCCATCAGCAGCGACGTCTGGCACTGGGCACGAATCTACACCGATCGGCCCAGTGAACCCCAGCCCCTCCGGGAGGGTGCGGCGCGTCACACACGATGACGGGGGACGTCACACCTGACGGTGCGGCGCGTCGCGGAGTACGGCCGCGGGCTGCTTCGGCGCGACGCGTGCGCCCGGGCGGGGAGGAAGCCGCGTGCTGATGTGGCCCCGAGTGGTGGTGACGGGTGGGGCCTGTGTGGGTGGGTTGGAGGGGTGGGGTTCTTGTTGCAGGATGCGGGGTGCGCGGGAACACTTGCACGCTCTTGCGCGGCACATCGTGAGGAGAGAGACGTGACCAGCAGTTCAGCGGTGCCCCCCGAGGGCGCGGGGCCCCCGGGTCCGGAGAGCGCAGACCCCCGGAGCACAGTGCTCGAAGGGGCCGAGGGTGCCGAGAAGGGCGGGCAGGGGCTGCGGCTGCTCGCGGTGACCGCCTGCCCGACGGGTATCGCCCACACGTACATGGCCGCCGAGAAGCTGGCGCAGGCCGCCGAGGCGCTCGGTCACGAGATGAAGGTGGAGACGCAAGGCTCGATCGGGGCCGAGAACGTACTGTCTGACAACGATGTCAGGCGAGCCGACGGCATCATCATCGCCGCGGACAAGAACGTCGACCGCAGCCGCTTCGCCGGCAAGCGGGTGGTCGTGGTCGGGGTGGCCGAGGGCATCCATCACCCCGAGCAGCTGATCGAGCGGGTGCGGACGGCGCCCGTGTACGGCGCGGACGCCGGTACCGCAGCGGGTGCCGGGAGCGGCGCCGCCGCCGGTACGGGTGCGGAGTCCGGCGGCGGCAAGGAGCGCAGCGTCGCCTACAAGGCGCTGATGAACGGCGTCAGCTACATGATCCCGTTCGTCGTGGTGGGCGGGCTGCTCATCGCCGTCTCGCTGGCCCTGGGCGGGCATCCGCAGGCCGACGGCGGGCTCGTGATCCCCGACGGCTCGTTCTGGAAGCACGTCAACGACATCGGGACGATCGGCTTCACGCTGATGGTGCCGATCCTGTCCGGGTACATCGCGTACGCGATCGGGGACCGGCCCGCGCTGGTACCGGGCATGATCGGCGGCTGGATCGCCAATACGGGCGCGCTGTACGACTCCAAGTCGGGTGCGGGCTTCATCGGGGCGATCGTCACCGGCTTCCTGGCCGGGTATCTGGTCCTGTGGATCAAGAAGGTCCGGGTACCGAAGTTCGTCCAGCCGATCATGCCGATCATCGTGATCCCGATCGTGGCCACGACGGCGCTGGGGCTGTTCTTCATCTACGTCATCGGGCAGCCGATCTCATGGGTGTTCGAGCACCTGACCGGCTGGCTGGGCGGCCTGACAGGGTCCAGCGCGGCGCTGCTCGGCATCATCCTCGGGCTGATGATCGCGTTCGACATGGGCGGGCCGGTCAACAAGACGGCGTTCCTGTTCGGCGCGGGGCTGGTCTCCAAGAACCCCGAGATCATGGGCATGTGCGCGGCCGCCATTCCGGTGCCGCCGCTCGGGCAGGGCCTGGCGACGCTGCTGCGCCGCCGGCTCTACAACGACCAGGAGCGGGAGACCGGCCTCGCGGCGCTGTTCATGGGCTGCTTCGGCATCACGGAGGGCGCGATCCCGTTCGCGGCGGGGCGGCCCGCCCGGGTCATCCCGTCCAACATGATCGGCGGCGCGGTGGCCGGTGCGCTGGCCGGCCTGGCCGGGGTGACGGACAACGTGCCGCACGGCGGGCCGATCGTGGCCGTACTGGGCGCGGTGGGCGGCGTCGCGATGTTCTTCGTGGCCGTCGCGGCGGGCACGGTCGTCACCGCGTTGTGCACGGTGACGCTGATGACGATGGCGGAGCGGCGCAACGGTACGGAGGCGCGTACGGAGGCGGTCGGCGCGACCGCGCCGGCGGAGGCCCGTCCGGCTGCCGGGGCCGGGACCGGTACGACTCAGGAAGTCCTCTCCGGCTACCTCACCCCCGCCACCGTCAAGGTCCGGCTCGACGCCACCGAGAAGGAGGCGGCCATCCGGGAGCTGGCCGAGCTGGCGGCCGGGACCGGGCGGGTCGCGGACGTGGACGAGCTGGTGCGGGTGGCGCTCGCCCGGGAGGCGCAGGGCACCACCGGGCTGGGCGAGGAGATCGCGATCCCGCACGCCAAGACGGACGCGGTCACCGCGCCGGTCGTCGGGTTCGCGCGCTCCGCCGAGGGCATCGACTGGGAGTCGCTGGACGGCACGCTCGCGAAGCTGGTCTTCATGATCTGCGTACCGGAGGCCGCGGCGGGCGACGAGCACCTGCGCATCCTCGCCCTGCTCTCGCGGAAGCTGATGGACGCGGACTTCCGGGCGCGGCTGCAGGCGGCGCCGGACAGCGACGCGATCATGACCGTACTCGCCGAGATCCAGTAGGGCACGGCAGCAGGAGACAGAAAAGCGGGCCCCGCACTCAGAGCTCTGAGTGCGGGGCCCGCTGCGCAGGATCAGGCGCCCGGCGCCGGGCTCGTGCCCGAGGCCGCGGCCTCGGCGCTGTAGATGTCCGGCTCCAGGTAGATCACCCGGGCGATCGGTACGGCGGCGCGGATGCGGTCCTCGGCGGCGTTGATCGCGTCGGCGACCTCCGTGGCCGTGTCGTCGTGCTGGACCGCGATCTTCGCGGCGACCAGCAGTTCCTCCGGGCCGAGGTGGAGGGTGCGCATGTGGATGACGCGGGTGACGGTGTCGCCGTCGACGATGGCCGCGCGGATCTTGGCGACCTGGTCGGCGCCCGCCGCCTCGCCCAGGAGGAGCGACTTGGTCTCGGCGGCCAGTACCAGGGCGATCAGTACGAGCAGCGCGCCGATGCACATCGTGCCGATGCCGTCCCAGATCGCGTCGCCGGTGATCAGCGTGAGGCAGACGCCGAGCAGCGCGAGGACCAGGCCGACCAGCGCGCCGAAGTCCTCCAGGAGGACGACGGGCAGCTCGGGGGCCTTGGCGCGGCGGACGAACTGGACCCAGGACTGCTCGCCGCGCAGCGAGTTCGACTCCTTGATGGCCGTGGTGAAGGAGTAGCCCTCGGCGACGATCGCGAAGACCAGGACGCCCACGGGCCAGTACCAGTGCTCCAGCTCGTGCGGGTGCTGGATCTTGTCCCAGCCCTCGTACAGCGCGAAGACGCCACCGATGGTGAAGAGCACGATGGAGACGAGGAAGCCGTAGATGTACCGCTCGCGGCCGTAGCCGAAGGGGTGCTCGGCCGTCGCCTCGCGCTTGGCCTTCTTGCCGCCCAGGAGCAGCAGTCCTTGGTTGCCCGAGTCGGCGATCGAGTGCACGCCCTCGGCCAGCATGGAGGACGAACCGCTGAAGGCGAACGCCACGAACTTCGCTACGGCGATGGCCAGATTGGCGCCCAGCGCCGCGACGATGGCCTTGGTGCCACCTGATGCACTCATGAGTGCCGCATGTCCCTTCCGTCGACCGGGCTTTACTGCCCCTTTAACCACTTGGGAAGGTCATTCTTGCAGCCCGCCCCAGAGGCCTGCATCAGGCCACCACGGTGGCACGGAAGAGCGTGCCCTCGCCGTCGACGGTGATTTCCTCCCCGGCCGGGACGAACGCGGACTCACCGGGCGCAAGCGCCAGTTCCCGCCCTGCGGACGCCGCGCCGGGCGCGTCCCGCAGCACGACCGAGCCCGCCGTGCACAGCAGGACCTGCGGCGTACGGGCGTCCAGCGGCACCGCCGCCGAGCCGGGGGCCAGGGCGTAGCGCGAGAGCCGGAACTCGTCGATCGGCGTCTCGTAGACCTCCTCGCCCGAGGGGCCGGCCTCCGGGCGCAGCACGCCCGCGTCGCCCGCCTCGAAGCGGACGACGCGCAGCAGTTCGGGGACGTCCACGTGCTTCGGGGTGAGGCCGCAGCGCAGCACGTTGTCGGAGTTGGCCATCAGCTCGACGCCGAGGCCGTTGAGGTACGCGTGCGGGATGCCGGCGCCGAGGAAGAGCGCCTCGCCGGGCTGCAGCGTCACGTAGTTGAGCAGCATCGCGGCGATCACGCCGGGGTCGCCCGGGTAGTGGTGGGCGATCGAGGCGTACGCGGCGTAGGACTCGGCGTGCGGGCCGCCGGCCCTGCCCAGGCGTTCGGCGTGCGCTGCCGCCTCGCCGACGGTCTCGGCCATGGCGTGCTTGTCGGCGGTGAGGACGGCGGTGAGGACCTCGCGGAGCGCGTCCTCCTCGGGCCCGGCGCGCAGGATGTCGACGTACGGCTTGAGGCTGTCGACGCCGAGCCCTGCGAGCAGCTCGGCGGCCTCTTCGGGGTGCCGGAAGCCGCACAGGCCGTCGAAGGGGGTGAGCGCGCAGATCAGCTCGGGCTTGTGGTTGGCGTCCTTGTAGTTGCGGTGCGGCGCGTCGAGGGGCACGCCGCGCCGCTCCTCGTCGGCGAAGCCCTCCTTGGCCTGCGCGAGGTCGGGGTGGACCTGGAGGGAGAGCGGGGAGCCGGCCGCGAGCAGCTTCAGCAGGAAGGGCAGGCGGGGGCCGAAGGCGCGTACCGATTCGGGGCCGAGCTCGTCCTCGGGGTCCTCGTCGATGATCTCGGCCAGGGACTGCGGGCCGAGGCCCCGGTCGACGCGGGACGGCGCGCCGGGGTGGGCTCCCATCCACATCTCCGCCTGCGGCTCACCGGTCGGCTCGACGCCGAGGAGGTAAGGGATCGCGGTCGTGGAACCCCAGGCGTAGGGGCGCACGGTGTTGGTGAGGCGGTCCATGGCGGGCGGACTCCTGTAGTGGTCGATAGGGGCGACAGGGGGCGGTGGGGGGTGGCGGAGGGGCGGGGCAGCGGTCGTGCCGCACACCGCCCCGCCTCATGATCCCTCGGCTCCGGCGAGCGCCAGGTAAACGGCGGCGAAATCCGTGGTGGCCAAGAGCTGTGCGGCGTTCTCCAGGGGGCTGCCGTCGCTCTCCGCTTCCAGCTCGCTGACCGGTGTGTCCCGCTCCAGGGCCAGGTCGCGGGCGGCGTGCGCGGCGGACAGCGGGCCCGGGGCGCCCTCGCGGAGCAGCAGGGCACGGGCGTGCAGCGCCTCGGGCTGCTCCACCCGGTCGCGGAAGAAGTCGTCCGGATCGGCGCCGGCCGCGAGGGTGCCGGCGAGCAGCATGCCGTGCGCGGTGAGCGCTTCGGGGAGCTCGGCGGCGAGCGCGGGGCGGCCCGCGAGGCCGGTCAGTACGGCGGCGAAGTGCCGGCCGACGGCCCCGGAGACCGGGCCCTCGGTCCAGATCAGCGGGAGGCTGTCGGCGAGCTCGGCGGCGAGGGTCTTGGCCGGGTTGCTGTACGTGGCGGTGGCCGGGCCGCAGTGCTCGGCGACCTGGTCGAGCCGGTCGGCGAGCCGGGCCAGCGCGTCGGCCGGGGCGTCGAGCAGGCCGATCCGGTCGGCGAGCGAGAGCAGCGGGGTGAGCAGCGACCAGAGGGTGCCGGGCGCGGCCGGCGGCGCGCCCTCGACGTCGAACTCGCCGTCGTACGAAGTGGTGGCGAGCGGTACGGCCAGGCCGCGGGCCTGCTCGATGGCGTCGGCGAGCGGGCTGCCGGCCGGGGTGACGCCCACGATGGAGCAGCCCCGGCGGTAGGCGTTCTCGACCAGCTCCGCCAGGCCCGCGTCGGCGCCGTCGGGGCCCGCGACGAGCAGCAGGTCCAGCGGGCCCGTCCAGCCCGGCAGGGTCCAGCGGAGCGCGCCCGGGACGGGGGCCACGCCGGTGGGCCGGATCAGCGTCACCGGGCAGCTGCCGCCGCCGAGGGCGCCGAAGAGGTCGGCGACACAGGGCGCCGCGGGGCCCGGGCCCGCCACGAGGACCGTGCGGGGACGGCCGTCGGGCGTGAGGTCCGGTATGCCGGCCTCGGCGGCGTTCCGCGCGGCGGTGCGCACGCGGGCGCCGGACTCGGCCACGGCACGCAGCAGGCCGTACCGGTCCGCCTCGGCCAGGGCCTCGGGGGCGTCGAGGAGTGACTCGTCGAGCATGGTGTGCTGCCTTCCGGTCGCCGGGCTTGGCTGGGCGGAGCGGCGGGCCGGCCTGGGGCGAGGGCGCTCAGGCCGGTCGGCGGGCCTCGTCCACGAGGAGGACGGGGATGCCGTCGCGTACGGGGTAGGCGAGGCCGCAGCCGCTGCCGGTGCACACCAGCTCGGCGGGGTCGTCCGCGGACTTGTCCGCCAAGGGGGCGTGGCACGCCGGGCAGGCGAGGATCTCGAGGAGGCTGGCTTCGACCGGCATGGAGACGACCCCTTCAGGGTGACGATGTGTTTCCCCTCGTCAGGGTACCGCCGGGCGGCGGTGAGGGGTGCTTTTGGGCGGCCGGCGGCGGGCTGTGGCCGCCGCCGGCCGCCCTTCGGGGCAGGTGCCGACGCGAGGCTATCCGCGGACGACGGCCAGGACCTCGTCCTGTACGCGCGCGACCGTGTCCGCGTCCCGCGCCTCGACGTTCAGGCGCAGCAGCGGCTCGGTGTTGGAGGGGCGGAGGTTGAACCACCAGTCGGCGCTGGTCACGGTGAGGCCGTCCAGTTCGTCCAGCGTCACGCCCGCGCGGCCCTCGTAGGCCGTCCTGATGGCGGCGAGCCGGCCGGCCTGGTCGTCGACGGTGCTGTTGATCTCGCCGGAGGCCGCGTACCGGTCGTACTGGGCGACCAGCCCCGACAGCGGGCCCTCCTGGCCGCCGAGCGCGGCCAGCACGTGCATGGCCGCGAGCATGCCGGTGTCGGCGTTCCAGAAGTCGCGGAAGTAGTAGTGCGCGGAGTGCTCGCCGCCGAAGATCGCGCCGGTCCTGGCCATCTCGGCCTTGATGAAGGAGTGGCCCACGCGGGTGCGGACGGGCTTGCCGCCGCTCTCCTTGACGACCTCGGGGACGGACCAGGAGGTGATGCAGTTGTGGATCACCGTGGAGCCGGGGTCCTTGGCCAGCTCTCGGGAGGCGACCAGCGCGGTGATCGCGGAGGGGGAGACCGGGTCGCCGTTCTCGTCGACGACGAAGCAGCGGTCGGCGTCGCCGTCGAAGGCCAGGCCGATGTCCGCGCCGGTCTCGCGGACGCGGGCCTGGAGGTCGACGATGTTCTTCGGGTCCAGCGGGTTGGCCTCGTGGTGGGGGAAGGTGCCGTCCAGCTCGAAGTACATCGGGTCCAGCTCGATCGGCAGGCCCTCGAAGACGGTGGGGACGGTGTGGCCGCCCATGCCGTTGCCCGCGTCCACGACGACCTTCAGGGGGCGGATGCCGGAGAGGTCCACCAGGGAGCGCAGGTACGCCGCGTAGTCGCCCAGGACGTCGCGCTGGGTGACGGAGCCGGTCTCGGCGACGGGCTCGGGCGCGCCCTTCTCGGTCCACTCCTCGACCAGGGCCCGGATCTCGGCGAGGCCGGTGTCCTGGCCGACCGGCGTCGCGCCGGCCCGGCACATCTTGATGCCGTTGTACTGGGCCGGATTGTGCGAGGCGGTGAACATCGCGCCCGGCAGGTCGAGCTCGCCGCTCGCGTAGTACAGCTCGTCGGTGGAGCACAGCCCGATCTCGGTGACGTCGGCGCCGCGCGCGGCGGCGCCGCGGGCGAACGCGCGCACCAGGCCCGGCGAGGAGGGCCGCATGTCGTGCCCGATGACGATCGCCTCCGCCTCGGTGACCTGGGCGAACGCCGCACCGAACAGCTCGGCGAGGGTCTCGTCCCACTGGTCGGGGACCACACCGCGCACGTCGTACGCCTTCACGATCTGCGACAGATCAGCCACAGCCACCCTCCTGAGGTTCTCTTCGGGAACCCCAAGCTACCGGGAAGATCTGTGGGCCCGCCGTGAACCGTCGGTGAACGGCGGCCCGTACGGCGGCTTCCGGCCCGAAACCGACGGTCGGAAGCGGGTCGGCGGGGCCCGGAGCCGCCTCTCAGGGCAGCATCCAGCCCAGTACCGCCGTGCTCTGCGCCAGCACGATCAGGCACATCACGAGGAGCAGCAGCAGGCTCCAGGGGAGGACCTTGCGGAGCAGGTCACCCTCGCGGCCCGCGAGGCCGACGGCGGCGCAGGCGATGGTGAGGTTCTGCGGGGAGATCATCTTGCCGAGGACGCCGCCGGAGCTGTTGGCCGCGGCGAGGAGTTCGGGCGAGAGGCCGGACTGCTGGGCCGCGGTGACCTGGAGGGCGCCGAAGAGGGCGTTGGCGGAGGTGTCGGAGCCGGAGACGGCGACGCCGAACCAGCCCAGTACGGGCGAGAGGAAGGCCAGCCCGGCGCCGGCCGCGGCGACGAAGTGGCCGATGGTGGCGGCCTGGCCCGAGAGGTTCATGACGTAGGCCAGGGCGAGGACGGATGTCACGGTCAGGATGGCGAACCGCAGTTCGTGGACGGTGGCCAGCCACTCCTTCGCGGCGGCGCGCGCCCGAACGCCCAGCACGGCCGCGGTGATCAGGCCCGCGAGGAGGACGAGCGTGCCGCCGGTGGCGACCAGCGGGAGCGTGAAGACGTTGCCGCCGACCGGCTTGCCGTCGGGGCCCGCGACGTCCAGCAGCGGCCAGTCGAAGGCCTGGGTGGCCGCCGCCGCCCAGCCCTTGAACGGCGGTATCTGGGCGAGCGAGAAGATCACGATGATCAGGCCGTACGGGGCGTAGGCGCGGACCGTCTCGCGGCGGCTGTCGCGCACGTCGAGGTCCTCGCTGCGGGCGCCGGTCAGGACGGCGGCGCGCACGGCGGCGGTGGCGGGGCGCCGGGCGGCGGGCACCGCGACCAGCGCGGCGGCGCCGATCAGCGCCGCGCCGATGTCCGCGAGCTGTGCCGAGACGTAGTTGGCGGCGGCGAACTGGGTCGCGGCGAAGGCCACGCCGCAGGCGAGCGCGGGGAGCCAGGTCTCGCGCAGGCCGCGGCGGCCGTCCACCAGGGCGACGAGGAGGAGCGGGACGACGAGCGCGAGGAGGGGGGTCTGGCGGCCGACGACGGAGGCGACGGAGTCCAGCGGGAGGCCGGTGACCTGGGCGAGGGTGACGACGGGGGTGCCCATGGCGCCGAACGCGACGGGGGCGGTGTTGGCGACGAGCGCGACGACCGCCGCCTTGACGGGGGCGAAGCCGAGGGCGACCAGCATCACGGCGCTGATGGCGACGGGCGCACCGAAGCCCGCGAGGGCTTCCAGGAGCGCACCGAAGCAGAAGGCGATGACGAGCGCCTGGATACGGGGGTCGTCGGAGAGCCGGGAGAAGGAGCGGCGGAGCACGTCGAAGTGCTGGGTGCGGACCGTCATCCGGTACACCCAGAGGGCGTTGACGACGATCCACAGGATGGGGAAGAGCCCGAAGACGGCGCCCTGCACCGCGCTGGAGAGGGCCTGCGACACGGGCATCCCGGAGCCGGCGCAGGCGGTGAGCAGGGCGACGGCGAGGCCGATGAGGCCCGCGCGGTGGGCGCGCATCCGTACGGCGCCGAGCAGGACCAGGACGGTGATCAGCGGCAGGGCCGCGACGAGCGCGGACAGGGCGAGCGAATCGGCGATCGGCTGAAGCTGCTGGACGAACACTCCGGACATGCGGCGGCCTCCCCGGCGGCGTGGCGGCTCCCCCGTTCCTTCCGGCATGCGGAAGGCGATCTCGCAGGAGTGGAGGAATGGTCGTGTCCGCGCCAAGCCGGAGTCAATGGGCCGTCAAGAAATGACGGTTGGTCAGAAGTGATCGCGTGTCAGAAAAGAACGCGCCCCGGAAAAGGCCGGAAACCGACGGCTGTTGGTCCGTGCAGCCTCGGACACAGGCTCTGTTGAGCCGTGCCGCCCCGGAAGCGGGCTTTCAGGAGTCCGGGGAGCGGAGCACACGGAGATGACCGCGGCGGGCGACCTCCATGGGGTCGGCCTCACGGGGGCCTGCCGCCTCGGGACCGCCGACCGTACGTTCCTGCGGACGCGCCGCTTCCCGCACCGCGTTGGCGAGTGCTTCGAGGTCGTCACCGCTCGGCTGGACCGCTCCGGGATCGGCGGCCAGCCGGACGACCTCCCAGCCGCGCGGCGCGGTCAGGCGCTCGGAGTGCTCGGCACACAGGTCGTAGCAGTGGGGTTCCGCGTAGGTGGCGAGCGGGCCGAGCACAGCGGTCGAATCCGCATAGACGTACGTCAGCGTTGCGACGGCGGGACGGCCGCACGCAGTGCGCGAACAGCGACGTACAGGGCTCACGACGTTGGACGGTACCGCACTCTTGAGCGGGCCGCGACGACTCTCCACGACCTCACCCGGCCGTGTCGTCCCGGTTCGCCCGACCTGTCTGACCTGCGCACGCTCGGGCTGACCTGCGTCGAGAACCCGTTGCCGCCCGAGTGGAGGCGATGATTCCCCTCCGCACTCCAGTCAATTCGTGTCATTTCGCGGGCGTTACGCGAGCGTTCGGCGGTCATATCGCCCCGGATGAACGAACGGAACAGAACTCGGACCGATCAGTGAGCGACATGAGGCGGACGGGGCAAGAGTTCGGCCGTCCCCGGCCCGCGGCGGCTACGCTCGTGATTGATGGACAGCCCCGTACCTCCCCCGGCCGGTGCCGGGGGCAACCCCAGCCCGACGGAGCCGCGTCCGCGCCGCCGCGACCGCCACGGCCGCGGGATGCGCGGCCCGATCGCGCCGCCCCAGGTACCGCTCTCGGTGAGCCGTGCCGACGCCTTCGTCGACCTCGTGCACGACTCCGTGGAGCGCCTGGAGCGGCGCTGGCCGCAGCTGTCGGAGGTGGAGTTCTCGGTGCGCGACGTGCCGCGGCTGGGGCCCGGCGGGGACGAGGGGCTCGCGGCGGACGAGGACACGGTGCCGCTGGGCAGGCTGCTGCCCTCGGAGGCCGGCCGCCGGGACCGGATCGTGGTCTACCGGCGCCCGGTGGAGATCCGTACGAAGAACCGCGAGGAGCGCGCGCTCCTCGTCCACGAGGTCGTCGTCGAACAGGTCGCGGAGCTGCTGGGGCTGGCCCCGGAGTCGGTCGACCCGCGGTACGGGCAGGACTGAAACGGGCCCCTCGGGAGTCATCTCCTGAGAGGCCCGGGCCGGTTCGGCCGGTCAGTCGTTCAGCACCGACATGTTCCAGCCCGCCGTCGGCACCTCGACCGTGCCGCGGTCGTCCGGCAGGGTCTGGACGGTGAAGCCCTGGACGCCGCCGTGCGGCAGCGCGAGCGTGCGCGCCGCGTAGACCGGCCCACCGCCCTTCTCCGGCTCCACAGTGAGCGCGTACGTGCCCTTGAGGCCGTTCGGGCGCGGCGGCTCGACCGCGAGCGTGCTGCCGCCCTTGACCGTGTAGGTCTTGGTGACCGGGCTGCCGCCCCCGCTGCCCGCCGACGCGGTGACCTTCACCCGCGCGTCCTCGCCCTTCCGCGGGGCGACGAGCGAGAGCGTGCCGCCCTTGGCTCGGTTGTCGGCCGCGGTGGCACGGTCGCCGACCGGCTTCGTCGCGGGGATGAACGCCATCTCCTGGTTCGCGCCCTTGCCGCGGGTGACCCGCAGCGCGGCGGCGACCGGCGCCTTGGAGCCCTCGGCCGGAGTGAGGATCAGCGAGCCCGCCTCCCCCTTGGTGAGGTCCTTCAGGTCGACCGCGGTGGTCATCCCGCTCTTCAGGTGCAGCGTCTCCAGCCCGGCCGGCACGATCGAGCCGGTGGGCGTGGCGAGCTGCACCTTCAGGTCGGCGTCGGCGGAACCGGGCGCGAGGGCCACCAGCCGCACGGAGGTGGCGTCGGCCGGGATGCCCGGCAGCACCAGCCCGGAGGCGGCGGAGGCCGGGTCGGCGGCGGCCGGCAGCCAGTCGCCGCCGGTCTTCTCGTCGCCGGCCTGCACGGCCGCGCCGACCCGGCCCTCACGGGCGATGACGTGCAGCGCCACATTGGCGGAGCGGGTGTCGGAGAGCGTGGAGAGCAGTACCGGGACGCTGGAGTGCGGCGGCACCTGGATGTCCTCGCCGGACGCCGCCTTCAGGGGGCCGTCCTTGCCGTACAGCTTCAGGTCGACGACGGCGGCGGTGGCGTCCGGGTTGGTGAGGTGGACGTAGTCCTGGCGGCCGGGCGAAGTGCTGGCACCGGGGAACCAGAAGTCGGTGTCCGGGGCGGTGCACGAGGTGCCGAGCACGCCGCGGCCGATTCCCGCGCTGACCTCGGTGGTCTGCTGGACGCTCCAGCCGGGCGCGAGGCCGCCGTCGGCGGCGCCGACGAGGGCGGGCGCGTCGGAGCGGTCGGTGGTCGAGGTGACCGGCGTGCCGGGGGCCTTCAGGGGCGCGACGGGCTTCGCGTCCGCCGCCTTCTTCTTGTCCTTGCCGCCCTTCTTGCCGGCGTCGTCCGCCCGGCCGTCCGCCGCGGGCTGCAGGCTCGCGCTGCCCTTGCCCGCCCCGTCGCCCTTGGGCGTGAAGGCGGTGTACGTCGTCTCGCCGACCTCGGAGGAGCTCGGGGCCGGGCACATCAGCGCGGAGCGCTGTACGGGCAGCCTGGCGGCCTTCGAGGCGGTGGTGTCGGCGCCGTCTCCGGGCGCCGTGACGGCGGCGACACCGGTGACGGCGGCGAGCGCGGCGACCGCGCCGATCAGGGACATGGTGGTGCGGTTCACTGCTGGTCGCTCCCGTCGCGGCGGGGCTCGCGGTACGAGCCGTCGTGCGTGGTGCCGGCCCCGTCGTGGGGTGCCCTGTCGTGCGGCATTCCCTCGTACGCCGTGCCGTCCCCGTAGGGCTGCTGCTGCCCGTAGCCGTACGGGTCGTACACGCCGGCTCCGTATGCCTGCTGGGCGTACGGGTCGGGCTGGTACGGATCGGCGGGCTGGTACTGCTGCCCGTACTGCGCGGCCTGGTACGGATCGGCCGGCTGTCCGCCCTGCCAGTCCTGGTACGGCGGCTGCTGCGGCATCTCGGGCACCGCCTGCTGCGGGACGCCCTGGGCGGCCGCGTAGGGGTCGGCGGCGTACGGGTCGGCGGCGTACGGGGTGCCGTGCGCGGCCGCGGCATACGGGTCGGCCTGGGCGGCGGCGTACGGGTCGGCCTGCTGGGCGGCCGCCGCATACGGGTCGGCCACCGGGTCGGCGCCGTCCCGGGCGCCGGGCACGGCCGCCTCCGCGACGGGCTTCTGCGCTGCCACCGCCTCCTGGGCGGCGCGCAGCCTACGGGCGCGGCGCCCCTCGCCCTCCACGGGCTGTGCGGGCACGGTCTCCGTGAGGCCCTCCTCGGGCAGGTCGTCGTCGACGTCCCGGCGGCGGCCCGGCAAGGCCATGACCACCAGCACGAGGGCGAGCAGGCCCTGTGCCGTCATCCAGAGGGTGTGGGTGAGCGGGCTCTCGTGGGTGAGGTCCAGCCGGCCGCCCGCGGCGGGCAGCTCGAAGCCCTGCGCCCAGCCGTCCACCGTGACCGGCTTCAGCGGCTTGCCGTCCAGCGTGGCCTGCCAGCCCTCGTCGGCGGCGTCCGCGATGCGCAGCACCCGCCCGTCGGGCCCGGCGGGCAGCTTCGTGTGCGCGTCGACCGGGTCGGCGGCGACCGCGACCGGCGCGGCGGCCGTACCGGCCTGCGGAGCGCCGCCCTTCGTACCGCTGACGACGGAGACGCGGGAGACCCGGCGGTCCACCCGCCACAGGGCGCTGCCGTCCTCCTGGCTGAGCCGGGTCAGGCCCGGCGTGGCGTCCAGGGTGCGGCCCATCTCGCGCGGGGCGCCGTCCTTGACCAGGACGTACCGCACGGCGTAGCCGCCGAGCTGGTCGGTCTGGTCGGCGCCGGAGCCCGCGACGAGGTGGGCGACGATGTCGTTCAGGCGGCTGTCCTCGCCGGCCTCGGCGGCGATGTCGGCGTCACCGAGGCGCGCGCCGGAACCGCGCACCAGGGAGTACGCGACGTGCCCCGCGTCCCCGTCGAGGACGAGGGTGCGGGCGCGGTCGGCGGTGCCGGACTCCTCGGCGACGAACGCCGGGACCTGCTCGGGATTGCGGCGCTCCACGGGGCCCGCGGCGCCGCCGAGCATCCAGCTGACCGCCGCCCACACCGGGGCCAGCGCGGCGGCCAGCGCGATCAGCACGGCCACCGGCTGCTTCCAGCCGAAGCCGAGGGTCATCATGCGGGTGCGGATGCCCTCGGCGCCGACCGCGGCGGCGCACAGCAGCGCCAGCCCGTAGACCAGCGCGGGCGGCCCGGCCCAGCCGGAGCCGTTGGCCAGGCCCGCGAAGAGCAGCGCGACCAGGCCGGCGACCCAGGCGGTACGGATGGTGCGCTGCCGCTCGCCGCGCAGCAGCGCGCCCAGGGCGGCGAGCACGACGCCGAGCAGCAGGACGCTGCCGTACGCCTTGGGGCCGCCGGGGCTGAACCCGAGCAGGTCCAGCCAGGACGCCGCACCCGGCTTGTTCGCGAGCCCGGCCTCCAGGAAGAAGCGGGACGGCTCGGTCAGCAGCGACAGCGACCAGGGCGCGAGCACGACCATCGGGGAGACGACGACGGCGAGGAAGCGCAGCGCGTACGCCACGATCTTGTCGCGGTTGCCGTCGAGGAAGCGCAGGACCAGCAGGCCGAGGCCGAGGAGCACGGCGATCGGCCAGACGATCGGGGTGAAGGCCGTGGTGAAGGTCAGCAGCAGCGCGTACGCCCAGGCGGCGCGGAAGCTCGGCCGGATGCCCGGCGCGAGCCGCAGCCCGCTCGCGGCGATCGCGGCGCGGGCCATCAGCGGCAGCAGGATGGCGAGGACGGCGGTGCCGATGCGGCCACCGGCGAGCGCGCCGGTGGCGGCGGGCAGGAAGGCGTACGCCACGGCGGCCCAGGCGCGCAGCAGGCGCGAGGCGACCAGCGGCCGGGAGGCGAAGTACGCGGTCAGGCCGGCCAGCGGGACCGAGCAGACCAGCAGCAGGGTGACGGCGAAGCCGGTACTGCCGAAGAAGACGCTCGCCACGAGGGCGAGGACCGCGAGGTAGGGCGGCGCGGAGGCGGTGGAGCCGATGCCGACGTCGTGCCAGCTGTGGAAGTAGCGCGCCCACAGGTCGGAGACCTCGCCGGGCGCGGGCAGCAGGGCGCCGCCGGTCAGCGCGCCGCCGCCGAGCAGGCCGCGGCAGGCGACCAGCGAGACGAGCAGCAGGACGACGAAGAGGACGGGCGCGGGCCGGCGGGCCATCCGCTTCAGCCGCGCGAACTGCTCGACCTCCAGGAAGTCCGCGTCGTCGCCGCCGGGCCCGGACTCCACGGCGCCGTGCCGGCCGCCGGCGGAGGCGTCGGGGGCCGCGCGTCCGGAGAAGTTGCTGGCGACCTGTTCGACGGTGGCCCGTACGGTCGCGCCGGGCGGCGGGAAGAGCGCGCGCAGCTCGCTCGCCTCGACCGCCGGCTTCCCGCGTCTGCGCCGCGCCGCCATGATCTTGCCGGGCCGCAGCAGGGTTCCGAAGAGCCCGGCGAGTTCGTCGAGCGCCTGGCCCGGCACCTTGCCGACGAGGTAGGCGAGGACGCGCAGGAAGGTGCCGAGGACGAGGCGGAGCAGGACGTACGGCAGTATCGCGCCGCGGGTGTTGGCCAGCAGGGTGTAGACGGCACCGGCCTTGTCGACGCGGTGCGGGCCCGCGACACTGCGGCCGACGCAGTCGATGGGGCGGCGCTCGCGCGAGGCGGCCTCGGCGTGCCGCAGCACCGCGTCCGGCGCGATCAGCACCTGGTGTCCGGCGGCCTGGGCGCGCCAGCACAGGTCCACGTCGTCGCGCATCAGCGGCAGCCGGCGGTCGAAGCCGCCGAGCTGTTCGTAGACGTCGCGGCGGATGAGCATGCCGGCGGTGGAGACGGACAGCACCGAGCGCACCTGGTCGTGCTGGCCCTGGTCCTGTTCGCGGCGGTCCAGGCCGGTCCAACGGCGGCCCGAGCGGGCGATGCTGACGCCGGCTTCGAGGAGCTGCCTGCGGTCGTACCAGCTGCGCAGCTTGGGGCCGACGATCACGGTGGAGGGGCTGGCGTCGGCGACGCGCAGCAGTTCGGCGAGCGCGTCGGGCGCGGGCGCGCAGTCGTCGTGCAGCAGCCAGAGCCACTGCACGGGCTCGCCGTGCGGCAGGTCCGGCATGTCGTACGCCTCGTCGTGCCAGGTCCTGGTGACCGGGTCCCAGCCGCTGGGGCGCTTGAGGTAGGGCAGGTCGTCGGGGGTGAGCGGCGGCGTGGCGCGGACCGCCTCGTCGACGGCGGTGCCGAAGCCGGAGCGGCGGGCGAGGTGCAGCACCCGCTCGTCGCCGAGGGCTTCGGCCAGCAGCCGGGCGGAGTCGTCCGCGCTGCCGGTGTCGGCGCCGACGACGTTCTGCACCGGGCGCTCCTGGCCGAGGAGGCCTCCGAGCGCGTCGGGCAGCCAGCGCGCGCCGTCGTGCGAGACGATCACGGCGGTGACGACATGCCGCGGGAACTGGGGCGCGGCGGCTTCGTATGAGGCGGCCTGGGCCGCCGACTGGCTGTGCACGGACATCGAGGTACGGGCCCTCCGGACCCGGGGCTGCCGTCTCCCGCGGCGGACGGGCCGCTGCGGGGTGTGGCCCCCGGAAGACACTGCGATGGACTGCGATGGACTGCGCTGGACGCGCGCTCACCATGCGGGTGTTGGTGCGTCTCGGACGGAGCCCCACACTAATGGTTCACGCGGGCGCGTCCGCCGGGTCCGTACGCGGTGCCCTCCTGGCTGCGGAAACAGCACTCCGCCCCCGGCGGTGAGGTGCCGGGGGCGGAGTGGGTGCTCGCCGTGTGCCGCGGTGGCGGTGCCGGTGCTTCGACCGGCGTGCGGGCGCTGTGCCGACCGGTGCCGGGCGTCTGCCGCCCGGGCCGTCGCCGTCGGGCTTCAGACCGCGGCCTTCTTCAGCCGGCGCCGCTCGCGCTCGGACAGACCGCCCCAAATGCCAAAGCGTTCGTCATTGGCAAGAGCGTATTCAAGACATTCGGAGCGGACCTCACAGGCGAGGCAGACCTTCTTGGCCTCGCGGGTGGAGCCGCCCTTTTCCGGGAAGAAGGACTCGGGATCGGTCTGGGCGCACAGCGCGCGCTCCTGCCAGCCGAGCTCCTCGTCCGCCTCCTCGACCAGCAATTCTTCGAACAGCTCGGTCATGTGCGCCCCTCGTCTGTCATTGCGTCCCCGTGATGTTGCCGTTACCGATGACGGCTGAACGACACGAGTGAAATTACAAGTGTGCCGATCCGGGCCAGTCAAGCCGAGATCTGCTATTGGGCCCCTTATTCACTCTGCGGAACCAAGGGTATGCGGTAAGTGTTCAAATCGGCAAAAACCAGGACAAACATTCGCCTCATGCATCCCGCGCCCCCCTTCCGCCTCTGAAGGACTCAACGGACAGCGATCACGTTGCACTCCAGCACCAGAAGCGGGCTTGATCACATTCAGATCACGGAACCGCAACGGCGTTTGGCGACGCAACTGGTGGGCCACCTCTCCCAGCCATCGGGTGCACAAACCTTTCGTCGGTCGCAGTTAACCGGATGAGGTGAAACATTTACCCCAAACAAGACATCCGGTTGACACGGCCGCCCAGTACCCGCTCTCCTTGACTCCATGCCAGTGATGCCCGCGCCCCGCCTGACCCGTGCCTACGGGTCCCGCTGCGCTGTCCAGGCTCGCTGTCGCTGTTGCAGCTGTTGACGCTTCCGAGCTCCAGCTTTCTCCTCCCGCACCACCACTGAGTGCCGCCCGGCGTCCACGTCACGCCGCGCCGCACCCCGCTTTCCGCGCAGCCCGCTCTTCTTCGAGCTCACCCCTTCGAGCTCTTCTTCTTCCGAGGAATCAGAAGTCCATGAACAGCGACAGTGACCTCCAGATCGCCGGCGACATCTTCGAGGTCAGCCATCTGCTCCAGCCCGCACGCGAGCACCCCGCGACGGTGGCCGAATTCGCCGGGCTCGCCCGTTCGATCGCCGCCGACCGCGCCCAGTGGGCGCACCTGGTCGAGTACGACGCCACCACCCGCTGGTACCACCGCCTGCGCACGGGCCCCGGCTACGAGGTCTGGCTGCTGAGCTGGCTGCCCGGCCAGGGCAGCGGCCGCCACGACCACGGCCGGTCCTCCGGTGTACTGGCCGTCCTGGACGGCGAGTTGACCGAACACAGCCCGAGCGGCAGCCGCAGCCTGACGCCCGGCGCACAGCGGGTCTTCGCCCCCGGCTACGTCCACGAGGTCACCAACGACACGCTCACGCCCGCGGTCAGCCTGCACATCTACTTCCCGGGCCTGACGGATATGCCCATGCACAGTTCGCAGTGCTCGCCCACTGCCCAAAGGGTCATCTCCTCCTGACATCCTGGGGCCATGCGCATTGTGGTTCTCGCCGGCGGCATCGGCGGCGCCCGCTTTCTGCGGGGACTGAAGGCAGCGGCTCCGGACGCGGACATCACGGTCATCGGCAATACCGGTGACGACATCCATCTGTTCGGGCTGAAGGTCTGCCCCGACCTGGACACCGTGATGTACACGCTCGGCGGCGGCATCAACGAGGAACAGGGCTGGGGACGGGAGGACGAAACCTTCCGCGTGAAGGAGGAGTTGGCGGCCTACGGGGTCGGCCCTGAGTGGTTCGGCCTGGGCGACCGGGACTTCGCCACGCACATCGTCCGTACACAGATGATGGGCGCCGGTTACCCGCTCAGCGCGGTGACCGAGGCGCTCTGCGACCGCTGGCAGCCGGGCGTGCGGCTGCTCCCGATGACCGACGACCGGGTCGAGACCCATGTCGCCATCGTGGACGAGGACGGCGAGAAGAAGGCCGTGCACTTCCAGGAGTACTGGGTCCGACTGCGCGCGTCCGTCGACGCGCACGCCGTCGTCCCGGTCGGCGCCGAGCAGGCCAAGCCCGCGCCCGGCGTGCTGGAGGCCATCGGCGCCGCCGACGTGATCCTCTTCCCGCCGTCCAACCCGGTCGTCAGCGTCGGCACGATCCTGGCGATCCCCGGCGTCCGCGAGGCGATCGCGGAGGCCGGCGCGCCGGTCGTCGGCCTCTCCCCCATCGTCGGCGACGCGCCGGTCCGCGGCATGGCCGACAAGATGCTGGCCGCGGTCGGCGTGGAGTCCACCGCCTCGGCCGTCGCCGCCCACTACGGCATGGGCCTGCTGGACGGCTGGCTCGTGGACACGGTCGACGCGGAGAAGGCCGCCGAGGTGGAGGCCGCCGGCATCCGCTGCCGCGCGGTGCCGCTGATGATGACCGACCTGGAGGCGACGGCGGCGATGGCCCGCGAGGCGCTGACGCTCGCCGAAGAGGTACGGGCGTGACCGCCGGACCGCAGGACGCGCCCGCGGCCCCGTACGACGCGCCCGCCGAGGAGGCACCCTCGTACCGCGTCTGGGCGCTGCCCGGCATCCCCGAGGTGCGCCCCGGCGACGACCTCGCCAAGCTGATCGCCGCCGCGGCCGGCGCGCCCGGCCTGCCGGGCCTGGCCGACGGCGACGTGCTGCTGGTCACCTCGAAGATCGTCAGCAAGGCCGAGGACCGGATCATGGCGGCGACCGACCGCGAGGCCGCCATCGACCGGGAGACCGTACGGGTCGTGGCGCGGCGCGGCGCGCTGCGCATCGTCGAGAACCGCAACGGCCTGGTCATGGCCGCCGCCGGGGTCGACGCCTCGAACACCCCGCAGGGCACCGTCCTGCTGCTGCCCGAGGACCCCGACGCCTCGGCCCGGGCGATCCGGGCCGGGCTGCGCACCGCGCTCGGCGTGGACGTCGGCGTGGTCGTCACGGACACCTTCGGGCGGCCCTGGCGCAACGGGCTGACCGACGTCGCCATCGGCGCGGCCGGCGTGCGGGTCCTGGAGGACCTGCGCGGCAGCACCGACAGCCACGGCAATCCGCTCGGCGTCACGGTCGTCGCCACGGCCGACGAGCTGGCGAGCGCGGGCGACCTGGTCAAGGGCAAGGCGGGCGGGCTGCCGGTCGCGGTGGTCCGCGGCCTGCCGCACGCGCTGACGCCTCCTCAGGAGGGCGCGGAGTGCGCGGAGGGCGCGGAGGCCACGGACGGTCCCGGGGCGCGGGCGCTCGTGCGCTCCCCCGCCGACGACATGTTCCGGCTCGGCACCTCCGAGGCCGTACGGGAAGCCGTGACGCTGCGCCGGACGGTCCGGGAGTTCACCGACGACCCGGTGGACGGCGGCGCGGTACGGCGCGCGGTGGCGGCGGCCGTGACCGCGCCCGCGCCGCACCACACCACTCCCTGGCGCTTCGTCCTGCTGGAGTCCGAGGAATCCAGGACCCGGCTGCTGGACGCGATGCGGGACGCCTGGCTCGCGGACCTGCGCGGCGACGGCAAGTCCGAGGAGTCCGTCGCCCGGCGGGTGCGCCGCGGCGACGTGCTGCGGAACGCGCCGTACCTGGCGGTGCCGTGCCTGGTCATGGACGGCTCGCACACGTACGCGGGGCCGGACGCCGCGGCGGACGCCCGGCGCAACGCCGCCGAGCGGGAGATGTTCGTGGTCGCGGCGGGTGCCGGGGTGCAGAACTTCCTCGTCGCGCTGGCGGGTGAGCGGCTGGGGTCGGCGTGGGTGTCCTCGACGATGTTCTGCCGGGATGTCGTCCGGGATGTGCTCGGGCTGCCGGCGGGGTGGGATCCGATGGGGGCGGTGGCCATTGGGCGGCCCGCGGCGGCGCCGAAGCCGCGGCCCGTGCGGGAGGTGTCGGACTTCGTCGTGGTGCGGTAGGGCGCCTTCGGCGGGGGGCCGGCTGCCCGCCGGTGGGGGGTGCCGCTGTGCCCACCCGTGCCGCCCTAGCGGCACGAATGCCCACAGCGGCGGGGGGAAGGGGAGGGGGCGGAGCCCAGCGGCACGAATGCCCAAGCTGGGTCAGAGGCGGGCGATGTCTCGGGGTGAGTAGCGGGGGGCTCGGCGGGGTGGGACTCGGCCCGAGAGGAGGAGGAAGCGGGACGCGCGGTGGCGCTGGCCCTCGTACGGGGCGAGCAGCTCCAGCATCTCCTCGTCGGTGCCGCCCATCCGGCCGGTGAGCGCGTACACCGCGATGCGCGGCAGGTGCAGATCACCGAGGGTGAGCGCGTCGGGCGCGCCGTTGGACCGCTGCAGGACCTCGGCGGCGGTCCACGGGCCGATGCCCCGGACCAGCTGGAGGCGGTGCAGCGCGTCCGGCAGGTCCATGTGCGCCGCTTCTTCGAGGCGGCGGGCGACCCGCGCGGCCCGCACGATCGTGTCGGAGCGCTTGGCGTCGACGCCGGCGCGGTGCCACTCCCAGGACGGGATCATGGCCCAGCCGCGCGCGTCCGGCAGCACGCGCAGCCGCTCGTGCGGGCCGGGCGCGGGCTCGCCGAACCGCTGCAGGAGCAGCCGCCAGGCCCGGTACGCCTCGTCGCTGGTGACCTTCTGCTCCAGGATCGAGGGGATCAGCGATTCGAGGACGAGGCCGGTGCGGACCAGCCGCAGGCCGGGGTTGCGGCGGTGCGCCTCGTGGACGATGCGGTGCCGGGCCGTGAAGGCCGACGGGTCGTCCAACTCCCCCAAGAGGGACGGGAGTTGCTCCAGCATCCAGTCCGCGCCCGGGCCCCACGCCTCGGCCGCGACGCACGCCTCCGCGGGGCGCGCCGCGATCTTGACCGTCACCGGACCGTCGGGCGTACGGGCGGCCCGCCAGACGGCGCCGCCCTCCACCCGGTACGCGGGATCGCCCGGTCCGCGGCCCAGCACACCCAGGGTGCGCAGGAGGTCGTACGGGCCGGGCGGGGCCCAGGTGCGGATGCGGGGCATCCGTTCAGCGTACGGGAGCGGGGCGACGCGCCCGCCGTCCCGCCGTCCCGCCGTCCCGCCGTCACAGGGTGGCGGCCGTCACTGGTCCGAGGAGAAGCGGACCGCCGCGGCCGGCAGGTCGGCGCCGCACCACACGCGGATGCCGTCGCGCAGCTCGTTGTCCGCGCCGACGGTGGCGCCGTCGCCGATGACCGCGCCGTGCAGGACCGTACGGGCGCCGATGCGGGCCCCGGCCCCGATGAGCGAGTCGTGGATCTGGGCGCCGGGCTCGACGACCGCGTCCGCCAGGACGGCGCTGCCCGCGACGCGCGCGCCCGCGCCGACCCGGGCGCCGGCACCGACGACCGTGCCGCCGCTGAGCTTGGCGTCCGCGGCGACGTCGGCGCCGTCCAGTACGAGGTGTTCGCCGCGCCGGCCGGGGACGGCCGGGGAGGGGGCGTGGCCGAGCACCAGGTCGGCGGAGCCGCGGACGAACGCCTGCGGGGTGCCCAGGTCGAGCCAGTAGGTGGAGTCGACCATGCCCTGGAGGTGGGCGCCGGACTCCAGCAGGCCGGGGAAGGTCTCGCGCTCGACGGAGACCGGGCGGCCCTGCGGGATGGCGTCGATCACGGAGCGGTTGAAGACGTAGGCGCCCGCGTTGATCTGGTCGGTGACGATCTCCTCGGGGGTCTGCGGCTTCTCCAGGAAGGCGGTGACCCGGCCGCCGGCGTCGGTGGGGACAAGGCCGTAGGCGCGCGGGTCCTCGACCCGGGTGAGGTGCAGCGAGACGTCGGCGGAGGCCTCGCGGTGGGTGCGCACCAGGGCGGCGATGTCCAGCCCGGTGAGGATGTCTCCGTTGAAGATCAGGACCGGGTCGTCGGGGCCCGAGTGCAGCCGGTGGGCGACGTTGCGGATGGCGCCGCCGGTGCCGAGCGGCTCCTCCTCGGTGACGTATTCGAGATGAAGCCCCCATTCCGCCCCATCACCGAAATACGGCTCGAAAACCTCGGCGAGGTACGAGGTGGCCAACACGATGTGTTCCACCCCCGCGGCGCGCGCCCTGGCCAGCTGGTGGGTGAGGAACGGCACGCCCGCGGCCGGGACCATGGGCTTGGGCGTGTGCACCGTCAACGGGCGCAGCCGGGTGCCCTTGCCGCCGACCAGAAGGATCGCTTCAGTCACCTTTTGTTCTCTGCTTCCTGCTGGGGTCGGCCGGACGGCGGACCAGTGTAGGCAGACGGTTTGCCCGCTTTGCCAGCGGGCTTACCCGCCAGTAGACGGGGTTTTCCGGCGCCGCCCGGCCTGGGCGCCCGTGCAGGTCACGGGCGCCGACCCCGGGCCCTCAGCGTCCCTGGAAGCGGGCGGAGGCGATGCGCGCCGAGCCGAGTGTGCCGTAGAGCGCGGCCCCCGGGCAGCTCGTCACGTAGCCGTCCCTGTGTCCGGAGATGACATTCAGCCGGACTTTGGTTCCCTTCTTGTAACGGTTGTTGCCCGCCGAGGTCAGAGTGGTCTTGCCGTCCGGATCGCGGCCGTGCAGCCCCAGCTTCCAGGCGGTGAGTTTGCCGAGCGCGTCGAGCGCGGCGGCCGGTGGCTTGGCCTTGTCGAAGGTGCCGATGACGGCGATGCCGGTGGTGTCGTTGTTGAAGCCGAGGGTGTGGGCGCCCATGACGGGTCTGGCGACGCCGCCGGCCCGGCCCTCGAAGATCGTGCCGCACTTGTCGATCAGGAAGTTGTACCCGACGTCCCGCCAGTGGTTGCTCTTGACGTGGTACCGGTAGATGCCGCGGACGATCGCCCCGGACTGGCTGCAGCTGTAGCCGTTGCCGGTGGCGCTGTGGTGCACGAAGGCCGCCTTGACGGTCTTGGTGTACCCGAACTTCGGCTCCCGCAGCTGCTCGTCGGCGCCCCAGCCGGCCCGGGTGATGATCCGCGGCCGCGGCCCGATCAGCGGCTGCGCCGCGGGCGCCTGGCCGCGCTCCTGCTCGCCGGCCGCCGCCAGGTCGGCCTGCAGGGCGTTCGCGGGCGCCGCCGGGATGGCGGTGGCTCCCGGGGGCGCGAGCCCGGCGTTGGCCGCCGAGCTGTCCGCCGACTCCTGCCCGGCGGCGTTCGGCGCGGGGTCGCGCGGCTTGGCGGGCCGGCCGGGATCGACCAACTCCAGGCGCATCCCGTCGGGCAGTTCGGTCACCGCCTGCCGGCCCTGCTCCGGGGCGATCCGCATCTGTACGGCGTCGGAGTCGCCCACCCACAGCGGGGCCGTGCCGCCGCGCGGCTTGTCGCCGCGGCGTTCGGCGGCGTCCAGGTCGGGCGCGTCGTCGTAGTGCGTCTGCACGTCCTGCCACGCCGACCAGCGGTGGCTGCCGGTGGCGCGGGTGCGGACCTGCGGCTGGCCGTGCAGTTCGGCCTTGGCGTCGCTCCAGACGACGCCGACGAGCGAGAAGGGCCGTACGTCCTTGACGGGCATTCCCATGGGCGCGGCCTGGGCGGCCCGGCCCGAGTTCCGGCCGGACAGCACACGGTCGCGGTCGCCGAGCCGGACGAGCGGCAGGGACTGGGTGCTTCCGGGAACGTCCGCCGAGGCGGCCCCGGGAGCGGCGGCTGCGGGGGCCGGGGCGGGGTTCGCTCCGGCCGGCAGCGCGAGCGGTACGACGAGGGCCGCGAAGGTCGCGGCGCCGAGCGAAGTGGCAACGAAGGCACGCATGGAAGCGATCGTGTACGGAGTGGGACAAATCCGCCATTTGACATCTGACGCCTCATCGGCGCGGCGCGGCGCCGCGGGAGTGCCGGGTACGCCGTACGGGCGCGGGCCGCCCGCGTAGGCTGACGACGATGAACGCCACCGACCGAACCCCCGCCGACCTGCTGGGATCCGCGCTGTCCTCGGACCCGGCGCGGCCGCTCGTGACCTTCTACGACGACGCCACCGGCGAGCGCGTCGAACTGTCCGTCGCCACCTTCGCCAATTGGGTGGCCAAGACCGCCAACTACCTCCAGGACGAGCTGTCCGCCGAACCGGGCGACCGGCTCGCGCTGCTGCTGCCGGCGCACTGGCAGACCGCCGTCTGGCTGGTGGCCTGCTCGTCCGTCGGAGTGATCGCGGACGTCGGCGGCGACCCGGCGGCGGCCGACGTCGTCGTCAGCGGCCCGGACACCCTGGAGGCGGCGCGGGCCTGCTCCGGGGAGCGGGTGGCGCTCGCGCTGCGCCCGCTGGGCGGCCGCTTCCCCGAGCCGCCGGCCGGCTTCGCCGACTACGCCGCCGAGGTGCCGGGCCAGGGCGACCGCTTCGTGCCGTACGCGCCGGTCGATCCGCACGCGCCCGCGCTCGCCGTGGACGGCCGCGAGTTCACCGGCGCGGAGATCGGCGCCGCGGCCGTGGAGCTGGCGCGGCTGCCCGAGCGGCAGCGGGTGCTCTCCGCCCTGCCGTACGGGACGTGGGACGGGCTGGCGTACGGGCTGTACGCACCGCTGGCGACCGGCGGCTCGGTCGTCCTGTGCCGCAACGCCGACCGGCTCGACGACGGCGGACTGGCCAGGCGCAAGGAGGCCGAGCAGGTCACGGTCACGGCGCCCGCCGCGCCCTGAGCCCGCCGCCAGGCAGTTCGCGCCCGTCGCCCGACCGGCCCAGCGGATGCCCGCTGCAGGGGCCGATCCGTCCCGTGCGGTCCATGATCGTGGGGACGTACAACCCTGCGCGGGACTCGGCCGTCTGCCTGAGTACCGGGGCCCGGGCACGCCGCCCGGGCCGCGGCACCGAGTGAGACGGCCGTACGCCCCGTGCGGCCGACGCACGAGGGGTGGACGCAGCCGTGGACGACAGGCCGGAGATCCCCGAGGAACTGCAGCGCTGCAACGAACCGGCGGCCGGCGAGGGCCGGCCCCGGCGGCGGTGGCTGCGCTGGACCGCGCTGGGCGGCGGCGCCGCCGTGCTGGGTACGGCCGCGGTCGGCTGGCTGGCGTACGACAGGCTCAACGGGAACATCACGGCCGACTCCGACACCGCGGCCCAGCTGCGCGAGTACGAGGCGGAGCGGCCGCCCGCCTCGGCGACGAACGTGCAGAACATCCTGCTCATCGGCTCGGACAACCGCGGCGGCGGCAACCGCGGGTACGGCACCGACGACGGCACCCAGCGCTCGGACACCACGATCCTGCTGCACCTGGCGGCGGACCGGAAGAGCGCGACCGCGGTCAGCATCCCGCGTGACCTGATGGCGCGGGTGCCGCAGTGCACGAAGCCGGACGGCGGCCGTACGCAGCCGCTGTTCACCCAGTTCAACTACGCGTTCGAGGCGGCGGGGCCGGCCTGCACGATCCGCACGGTCGAGCGGATGACCGACATCCGCATCGACCACCACATGATCCTGGACTTCACCGGCTTCAAGAAGATGGTGGACGCGGTCGACGGCGTGGAGGTCTGCCTGCCGCGGGCCGTCGCCGACCAGGACTCGCACCTGAATCTGGCGGCCGGGCGCCATCTGCTCCGCGGCGAGCAGGCGCTGGGGTACGTACGGGCCCGCAAGTCGCTGGGCAACGGCAGCGACACGCAGCGGATGGAGCGGCAGCAGCAGTTCCTGGCGGCGCTGGTGAAGAAGGTGCAGGGCAACGGCGTACTGCTCAATCCCACGCGCCTGTACCCGCTCCTGGACGCCGCGACGAGCTCCCTCACCACCGACGAGGGCCTTGCGTCCCTGAAGGGCCTCTTCAACCTGGTGCGCAGCGTCCGGGACATTCCCACCGACAAGATCCACTTCCTGACCGTCCCCCGGCAGGCGTACGCGTACAACGCGAACCGCGACGAACTGGTGCAGCCGGACGCCGGCCGGCTCTTCGCGCGGCTGCGTGCCGACCGGCCGGTCCCGGTCCGCCCGGCGACGAGGGAACAGACGGACACCACCGAATACGACGACCCGGCCAAGGACCCGCAGACCGGACAGACGGATGCCCGCGGGGAGAGCCGTTCGAACAGCCGGGACGAAGCTGACAAGCCCGGCCATCGTGAATCGGCCACGCCAGGGCCCTCGACCACCTTCCGGGGAACCACAGCAGACCGGGGCATCTGCCAATAAAACCTCCGCAAAGGGTGGATCAAGGACACGAAAGTATCGGGTGGATTGCCCAGTTGTAGGGACGTGGAATTTGTCACGGGCGTCGCTTGACGCTGAACTGGGCGGATAGTGTGAGCGATCCGGTCCGCACGACTGGCTGACCGCGCACTGCAATCCGACCGACCGAGCGCCTCGAGGGGGGCAGGCGCCGCGTGGCACCGACGGAGGACTCACAGCACCGTGGACGCGCAAGGCCGTGGGCAGGCGGGGGACATGGATCCCGCCGATCAGTGGGTGTTCGACCCGAACACCGGCAACTACGAACTGCGACTGGATGCTGGCTCAAAGTCAGCCCCCAAGCAGGCCGGCCGGAGAGCCGCCGCCCCCGCCGCAACCGCGACCGGGAGCAGCCGGAAAGAGCGGCGGCTTCAGGAGCGCGGCCGGACGGCCGGCTCCGACCGTGACACACCGACCCGCGAGCTGCCCGCCCAGCGCAACCGCCGGGCCGGCGGCCGCGCGGGGCACCGTGCGGCAGCGGCGGCGGCGCCCGCCGCGAGCACCGGCCGGCGCAAGCCCAAGCCGAAGGCGTCGAAAAAGAAGAAGGCGCTGTACTGGGGCGCGGGCGTGATGGGCTTCGTACTGGTCGCCGGCTGCACCGGCGCGTACTTCGTCTACCAGCACCTCGACGGCAACATCTCCAAGGTCGACGTCGGCATCAACAACGACGCGGTCACCGACGGCCCGGTCAACATCCTGATCATCGGGACGGACGCGCGCGAGGGGAAGGGCAACGAGGGCTACGGCGACATGGGCAGTGTCGGCCACGCCGACACCACGATCCTCATGCACGTCTCGGCGGACCGCACCAACGCCACCGCGCTCAGCATCCCGCGCGACATGGTCACCGACATCCCGGACTGCCCGACCACGATGAAGGACGGGACCAAGAAGACCGTCCCGGGCGAGACCGGGGTGCGCTTCAACACCAGCCTCGGCCAGGAGGACCGGGACCCGGGCTGCACCTGGCGGACCGTCGAGAAGCTGACCGGGCTGAAGATCAATCACTTCATGATGGCGGACTTCAACGCCGTCAAGGAGCTGTCCACCGCGGTGGGCGGCGTCGAGGTGTGCGCGGGCAAGGACATCGACGACCCCAAGTCGCACCTGCACCTCAAGGCGGGCCGGCACATCGTCAAGGGCGAGCAGGCGCTGGCGTTCGTCAGGACCCGGCACACCGTCGGCTTCGGCAGCGACCTGAGCCGCATCGAGCTGCAGCAGCAGTTCCTCAGCTCGATGATCCGCAAGATGAAGTCGGGCGGCACGCTCAGCGACCCCAGCAAGCTGTGGGGTCTGAGCAACGCGGCGACCAAGGCGCTCACCGTCGACACCGGCATCGGCAGCGCGAGCAAGCTGATGGACCTGGCCAAGGACCTCAGCCGGGTGGACGTCAAGAACGTCACCTTCGCGACTGTGCCCGTTCTGGACAACCCTGACGACCCCGCGACCGTCATATTGGACAAGGCCAAAGCCGATCCACTCTTCAAGATGGTCCAGTCCGATCACTCTCTGACCAAGACAAAGAAGGAAAAGAGCAAGAAGAAGGCCAAGCCGGTCACCAAGGCGCCTGCCTCCGAGGTCCGGGTCGACATCTCCAACGGTGGCGGCCCGCTGGGCGCCGCCCAGGAGACCGTCGACTGGCTGCAGAACGACAAGGGCGCGCCGCTGACCACGAACGCCGGCAACGCGGCGACGACGCTGGACAAGACGCGCCTGGAGTACGCGCCCAACCAGGCCGGCCAGGCCGCCACCCTGGCCGAGTGGATGGGCCTGCCGAAGTCCGCGATGAAGCAGACGAACGGCGACGCCGGGCCCAAGGTGCCGATGACGCTCATCCTCGGCAAGGACTTCACCGGCGCCGGGGAGCCGATAGCGGCGCCCGACAAGACGCCCGACGGGGTCCAGAACGTCAACGCCGACGACAAGAACGTCTGCGCCAAGTAGGCCTGCGGAGAACCAGCAGCACCCGCACCACCAAGTGAAGACCGACCGGCCGCCCTGCCAGGCCGCCGAGCGCACCACCGGATGAAGGAAACGGGGAGGGGCAGCCGATGCGGCAGAGCAGTGTGCGTGGCGACCGATCACGCCGACACCAGCCCGACGCCCAGGAGTTGGGCTGGGACGACAGCCTGTACGAAGGCCGCAGCGAGGGGCGGGGCGGCGGGGGCGGCGGCGCGGCCGTCCCCCCGGAGTCCGGCGGGCACGGCCGGCGCCGGCGCCGAAGAGGCCACCGGGTCCTGCGCTGGACCGCCGGCATCGCCGCGCTCCTCGTCCTCGGCACGGCGGGCGCCGGATACCTCTACTACGAGCACCTCAACGGCAACCTCCGCAAGGGCATCCTGGACCTCGGCGACGGCGGGCTGAAGAAGCCCGAGCCCAACGCCTTCGGCCAGACCCCGATGAACATCCTGCTGCTCGGCTCGGACAGCCGGAACACCAAGGAGAACGTCAAGCTCGGCGGCGCCAAGGCGGACGTGGGCCGCAAGCCGCTGGCGGACGTGCAGATGCTGCTGCACGTCTCCGCCGACCGCTCCAGCATGTCGGTGCTCTCGATACCGCGCGACACCCGCGTGACCATCCCCGAGTGCACCGACGCCAAGACCGGCGAGAAGTACGCGCAGACCACCGCGCCCATCAACCAGTCGCTCCAGCACGGCGGCCCGGGCTGCACGGTCGCCACCTGGAAAGAGCTGACCGGCATCTACATCGATCACTTCATGATGATCGACTTCGCGGGTGTGGTGCAGATGGCCGACGCGGTGGGCGGCGTCCCCGTCTGCGTCGACGGCAACGTCTACTCGCACGACAGCAAGGGCCACGGCAGCGGGCTGAAGCTGACCAAGGGCGAGCACAACATCAAGGGCGTCCAGGCGCTCCAGTGGCTGCGCACCCGCTACGGCTTCGAGGACAACACCGACATCGGCCGGGCCAAGGCCCAGCACATGTACATGAACTCGATGATCCGTCAGCTCAAGGCGGGCACCAAGCTCACCGACCCCGGCAAGCTCCAGGCGCTCGCGGAGGCCGCCACCAAGGCGCTGACCGTGGACGAGGGCATCGGCAGCGTGAAGAAGCTGTACGACCTCGGCGGCGACCTGAACCGCGTACCGCTCAAGCGCGTCACCATGGCGACCATGCCGTGGAGCTACGGCCCCGGCGAGTCCTACGTCGTCCCGAAGCCGGGCGACGCCGAGCAGGTCTTCGCGATGCTGCGCAACGACACCGCGCTGGACGGCAAGGACGCGAAAAAGAAGAAGCCCGCAGCGGACCCGAAGGCCACCACGCCCAAGGAACAGCTCCAGGTCACCGTGCAGAACGGCACCAACGGCGCGATCCAGGGCCCGGTCGTCGGCCGCGCGAGCGCCATTCAGGCGCGGCTCGCCACGCTCGGCTACGCGGCGGCGGGCACCGACGCCGCGCTCATCGCCCAGGCGGACAGCACGATCACGTACGGGGGCAAGGACGCCGAGGGCGACGCGCTGGCCGTCGCCAAGGCGCTCGGGCTGCCCAAGAGCGCGGTGAAGGAGTCCAGTTCGGCGCAGGGCATCCGGCTGGTCGTCGGCAACGACTGGCGTACCGGTACGGCGTACCCGGAGACGGCCGGCGAGAAGAAGCAGGCGGACAAGGCCCCGGAGAGCGCGGACACCCTCAACGGCGAGGACAAGAAGGCGTGCATGAAGGTGAACCCGGACTACACCTGGTGAGCACGCCCGGCAGACGGAGCGGCGCCCGTATCCCCGGGGGTTTATGGGGGCGCGGTGTTATGCGGGGGGGCGGGGGGGGGGACGGCCGGGGCGGGGGCGCCAAAACGGAGAGGGGGCGGTGGGGGGAGAA
>NZ_JBEPFC010000080.1:0-31151 GCF_040301705.1 Streptomyces sp. NPDC000151
GCCGCCGGCCGGGCCCCGGCCGACGCCCGCCCCGCCGTCCAGCGCGGCCCGAACCTCCTCAACGGCGCGTACCTGGTACGCCGCGAGGCGGCCGGCGCGTTCGCCGAGCGGGTCGGCGAGCTGGCGGCCCGCTCCCCCGCCCTGCGGATCGAACTGACCGGCCCCTGGGCCCCGTACTCCTTCACCGACCTGCCGGACGACGATGCCGGAGGGAGCACCCGATGAGTACTCCCGCCGCCGGCCCGCAGGCCCCCGTCGCCCTGATCGACCTGCTCGACCGGCTGCTCGCCGGCGGCGTGGTGATCGCCGGCGACCTCACCCTGCGCATCGCGGACGTGGATCTCGTACGGGTCGACCTGCGCGCCCTGATCAGCTCGGTGAACGAGAACGTCCCGTCGCCGTTCGTCGAACTCGGCCCGGAAGAAGGGGTGGAGGCGGATCCGGTACGGGCGGAACCGGTAGGGGCGGAACCCGTACGTGTGGAGGAGGCGAGGCGGCCGTGAGCAGGCGCGTGGAACTGGACGAGGAGAGCGTCGAGCGGGACCTCGTACGGCTGGTGCTGACCGTCGTGGAGCTGCTGCACCAGCTCATGGAGCGGCAGGCGCTGCGCCGCGTCGACCAGGGCAATCTGTCCGAGGACCAGGAGGAGCGCATCGGTACGACGCTGATGCTGCTGGAACGCCGGATGGACGAGCTGTGCGCCCGCTACGACGTGGGCCGCAACGAACTCAACCTCGATCTGGGCCCCCTCGGCTCCCTCCTCCCGCGGGAGGAGGACCGGTAGACGCGGAACCGCAGTACGGCGGCCCCGCCGTGAGGGCGGGGCCGCCTATGGGTGTGGCGGTGGACGTTCCGGTGAAGGTCAGTGCTTGCCCATCGCCGCCCGCACCGCGTCCTTCGTGCGGTCGATCAGCGAGGCCACCGGGGTGACGAGGAGGTTCGCGGCCGCGGACTCGGCGCCCGGGTGCGGGTGGGTCGGCGCCACCGCCTCGGCGGCCTTGACCGCCTTGGCCAGCCCCTCCAGGCCGCGCTGGTCGGAGACCGCGCGCAGGTGGGTGAACTCGGACTTCTCCTCCGCCTCGGCGTGCGCCAGTATGTCCTGACGGACCGCCGTGAACCGGTCGTGGAACTCCGGCGAGTCGACGTCCATGTCCTCCAGCCGGCTCAGCGCCTCCTTGGCGCTCTTCTCTTCCGCCGTCCGGTCCTTGACCACCTGTTCGCCGCCCTCGACGTGGTCGCGGACGTAGGGGTGGACGACCTCTTCCTCGGCCGTCTCGTGCACGGCGAGCAGGCGCACCACGCGCTGGAACGCGTGCTTGCGCTCCTCACCCTTGTTGTTCACGACGTCTTCCAGGAGGCGGCGGATCTGCTGGTGCTGCTGTTCGAGCAGCTCCACGACGTCCTGCTGCTTCTCGGCCATGAGCGGGCCCCTCTCGTCTCGTCGTGCGGGACCCTCGCCGGGTACCCCGCCGACGGCCTCCCGAGACGGCGGGAACCGGCCTCGCGCGGCCCGGGGGCCGGTGTCCGAGCCCTCACACGGGGCCGCGGTCCGCGCCTGCCGCCGCCAGGTCGAAAGCGGAGTTGACCAGGGCGACATGGGTGAACGCCTGGGGCATGTTGCCCAGTTGGCGGCCGGCCGCGCCGTCCCACTCCTCGGCGAACAGGCCGAGGTCGTTGCCGAGCGCCAGGGTGCGCGCGAAGAGGGCGCGGGCCTCGGTGTGCCGGCCGGTGGCGAGCAGGGCGTCGGCGAGCCAGAACGAGCAGGCCAGGAAGGCGCCTTCGGTCCCGGGCAGCCCGTCGGCCGACACCCCGTCGGCGGGCCCGCCACCGGAGTAACGGCGCAGGAAACCGTCCTGGTCCAGTTCGGCGCGTACGGCGTCCACCGTACGGATCACGCGCGGGTCGTCCGGAGGCAGGAAGCCGGTCTTGACGATGAACAGCGTGGCGGCGTCCAGCTCCCGGCTGCCGTAGTGCTGTACGAAGACGCCGCGGTCCGCGTCGTATCCGCGCGCGCAGACGTCGGCGTGCACGGCGTCGCGCAGCGCCCGCCAGCGCGCGAGGGGCGCGGGCAGGCCGGTCTTCTCGGCGAGGCGTACCGCGCGGTCGGCGGCCACCCACGCCATGACCTTGGAGTGCACGAACTGACGGCGGCCGCAGCGCACTTCCCACAGGCCCTCGTCCGGCTCCCGCCAGCGCTGCTCCAGCGCGTCCATGAGGGTACGGAAGAGGGACCAGACGCGGCGTTCCATGGGGATGCCGGCCGCCTGCGCGAGGTACAGGGTGTCGGCCACCTCGCCGTAGACGTCCAACTGGAACTGGTCGACCGCGGCGTTGCCCAGCCGGACCGGGCCCGAGCCCTCGTAGCCGGGGAGCCAGGGCGCCGTGGATTCCGGCAGCCGGCGCTCGCCCGCCACGCCGTAGAGGATCTGCAGGTCCGCGGGGTCGCCCGCGATCGCGCGCACCAGCCAGCGCCGCCAGGCGGCCGCCTCCTCGTGGAAGCCGCCGCGCAGCAGTGCGGAGAGCGTCATGCTGGAGTCCCGCAGCCAGCAGAAGCGGTAGTCCCAGTTGCGCGGCGCGCCGATGGCCTCGGGCAGCGAGGTGGTGGGCGCGGCGACGATGCCGCCGGTCGGGCGGTAGGCGAGGGCCTTGAGGGTGATCAGCGAGCGGAGTACGTCGGGGCGCCACTCCCCCGCGTACCGGCAGGTCGCCGCCCAGCGCTGCCAGCCCTCCGTGGTCTCGCGCAGGGCGCGCTCGGGGTCGATGCCCTGGACGGTGCGCAGGTGCGAGGGCTGCCAGGTGAGGACGAAGGGGACCCGGTCGCCGGCCTTGACGGTGAACTCCGAGCAGGTGGCGCCGTCGGAGCCGAAGGTGTGCACGCCGGGCGGCACGCGCAGCCAGCCCGCGTCCGGGCCCGCGGTCGCGATGCGGTGGTGGCCGGTGCGGCGCACCCACGGCAGGACCCGGCCGTAGTTGAAGCGCAGCCGCAGCGCGCTGTACATCGGGACCTCGCCGGTCAGCCCCTCGACGATGCGGATCAGCCGGGGCGCCCGGTCGCGCGGGGGCATGAAGTCCAGGACGCGGACCGTGCCCTCGGGGGTCTCCCAGAGCGATTCCAGGACGAGGGTGTCGCCGGTGTAGCCGCGGCGGGTGCAGGGCGGGTCCGTGCCGGCCGGGGCGATCCGCCAGTGGCCGTGCCCGTCGGTGCCGAGGAGGCCGGCGAAGGCGGCGGGCGAGTCGAAGCGGGGCAGGCAGAGCCAGTCGACGGAGCCGTCCCTGCCGACCAGGGCGGCCGTCTCCAGGTCGCCGATGATCCCGTAGTCCTCGATGCGTGCGGGCATGGTTTGTCCATTCTCGGGCGGGCCCCGCCGACCTCGCGAGCCGCGGACGCCTGTACGCGGCGGACGGCGCACCCGCTTGCACGCCCATGGCCCCGAGATGAGAATTGTGGAGAGCCCTGAGGCTGGATTCCCCGCCGGGTGCGGAAGGGGTCGGTGATGCAGCGGTCTTCGTCGAGGTCTGCGTCGTGGGTGCCGCCGGGAACGGATCTGGACCGCCCGAACGCCGCCCGGATGTACGACTTCTTCCTGGGCGGCTCGCACAACTTCCCCGCCGACCGCGAAATGGCCCGGCAGGCCATCTCCCTCTGGCCCGACCTGCCGATGATCATGCGGAGCAACCGGGCGTTCCTGCGCCGCGCGGTGCAGTATCTGGCCGGTGAGGGCATCACCCGCTTCCTCGACCTGGGCTCGGGCATCCCCACCTTCGGCGCGGTGCACGAGGTCGCGCAGGGGGTACGCCCGGAGGCCCGGGTGGTGTACGTGGACGTGGACCCGGTCGCCGTCGCGCACAGCAGGCTGCTGGTGCGGGAGGACCCGCACGTCGAGGTCGTCGAGGCGGACGTGCGGGACCCGCACGGCCTGCTCGCCCGGCCTTCCGTCGCGGAGTTGCTGCGTCCGGGTGAGCCGGTGGCGGTACTGCTGGTCGCGGTGCTGCACTTCGTACCGGACGAGGCGGACCCGCCCGGCATCGTCGCCGCGCTGCGGGACGCGCTGCCGCCGGGCAGTGCGCTGGCCCTCTCCCACGCGTCGCTGGAGGGCCGCCCCGACCAGGCGGGCCCGCACCAGGCGCTGTACGCCCGCACCCGCATGCCGCTCACCATGCGCTCCCGGGCGCAGATCACCGCGTACTTCAAGGGCTTCGAGCTCGTCGAGCCGGGCGTGGTGTACCTGCCCGAGTGGCGGCCCGAGACGCCGGAAACGGTGGGGCCGCATCCGGAGCGGATGACCGGCCTGGCCGGCGTGGGGCGTCGTCCGTGAGTGCTGCGGAGCCGGACCGCGGGGCGTCCGGGCGTTTCGAGGAGTCCTGGTCCGCGCTGCTGCGGGAAGGGCTGGGGCTCACCGTGCAACCCGGTGCGCGGCAGCAGCTCACCGCCCGCACCGTCGAACTGCTGCGCCGGTCCTGGCAGGGCGGCCCGGTGTCCACGGGCGCGGCCGAGGAGGCCGGGGCGCTGCTGGTCGACGCGCACTACACCGACCCCTCGGTGCTGGCCCGCGCGGTCGAGCTGCTGCACGCGCACGCGGTACCGCAGGACCGCGGGCCCGTCGTGGCCGGCGCCTTCGCCGCCGGGTGGGCGGCGGCGCTGCGCGAGCGGACGCTGCGGGACCAGGAAGAGATCCGGGCCGCCGCCGACACCGCGCGGCAGGCGGCCGAGCGGTCCCTGCGGGAGACCGAGGCCCGCTTCCGCGCGCTGTTCGAGAACGCCCCGATCGGCATCGGCATCGGCGATCTGCAGGGCAACATCCTGGAGGTCAACCGGGCGATGCTGGACATCTTCGGCGGCCGCGTGGAGGAGCTGCGCGGCCGCCGGATCACCGATCTGGTGCACCCGGAGGACGAGCCGGGCACCTGGCAGGCGTACGACGCGCTGATCCGGGGCGAGCGGGAGCGCTTCGAGTGCACCAAGCCGTACTACCGGCGGGACGGCGAGGTGGTCTGGACCCATCTGACGTGCTCGCTGATCCGCGACGAGGAGCTGGTGCCGCACTACCAGGTGGCGCTGCTGGAGGACATCACCGACCGGTACCGGCTGGAGGAGCGGCTGCGCCACCAGGCCACCCACGACGCGCTGACCGGGCTGCCCAACCGGGCGGCCTTCATCGAGCGCCTCGAACGGCTCTTCCGGGCGCCCCGCGCCAACGCCCGGTTCGGGATCTGCTACCTCGACCTGGACGGCTTCAAGTTCGTCAACGACAGCCTGGGGCACGCGGCCGGTGACGAGCTGCTCGTCGCGGTCGCGCGGCGCCTGGAGACCGCGATGACGCCGCTGGGGCATCTCGTGGCGCGGCTGGGCGGCGACGAGTTCGTGGTGCTGCTGGAGCGCTCCCGGGGGCAGCAGGACGCCGTGACGGTGGCGAAGGCCGCGCTGGCGGCGCTGTCCACGCCGATACCGGTCGCCGACCGCCGGCTGTCGGTGCGGGCCAGCGTGGGCGTGCTGGAGCGGTCGGTGGCCACGACCACGCCGGAGGCCGCGGTGCGCGCCGCCGACCTGACGCTGTACCGGGCCAAGGAGGCGGGCCGCGGCCGGTGGACGCTCTTCGACCCGGGGCACCACGCGCGCGAGGTGACCCGCTACGCGGTGTCGGTGCGGATGCCGGTGGCGCTGGAGCGGGGCGAGTTCTTCCTGGACTACCAGCCGCTGTGCACGCTGTCGGACGGCTCGCTGACCGCCGTGGAGGCGCTCGTACGGTGGCGGCACCCGGACTTCGGCGTGCTGAGCCCGGACGATTTCATCGCCACCGCCGAGCAGACCGGGATGATCATGCGGCTGGGCCGCTGGGTCCTGGAGGAGGCGTGCGGGCAGGCGGCGGAGTGGGTCCGCCGGTTCGGGCCCGCGGCCCCGCAGATGAATGTCAACGTCTCCGTCCACCAGGCCAGGGACGCCCGGCTCGCGGCCGACATCGGCCGGGTGCTGCGCTCCACCGGGCTGGACCCGACGCGGCTCCAGCTGGAGATCACCGAGAGCGCCGTGATGCGGTCCGACGACGACTCGATGCCGACGCTGCGCAGCCTCGCGGACACCGGTATCACGCTCGCGGTGGACGACTTCGGCACCGGCTGGTCACCGCTGGGGTACCTCGGCGAACTCCCGGTCTCGGGGCTGAAGATCGCCGGGTCGTTCGTCGCGGACACCCACCGGTCGGGGGCCGCCGCGCAGCGGAGCTGGCGGGTCATCGGGGGGCTGGTCTCGCTGGCGCGGGCGCTCGGCCTGAAGGTGACGGCGGAGGGCGTGGAGGCGGCGGCCGAAGCCGAGCGGCTGCGGGCCATGGGGTGCGACTGGGGCCAGGGCTGGCACTTCGGCCGGCCGGCGCGGCCCGGCGAGATCACCCGCCGGATCACCGAGGAACTGCAGCGCGCGGCCCCGCAGGAAGACGACGAATATTACGGTTAGTGACCACCGAGGGTCTCTTCCACGATAATTCAGGCGATTCGCCCGCTTTGCCTTGACTCTCGGTAAGGGTGCTGCGAGTCTGAAGTCCTGGCTCCGCTTCTCGGGGCGGAGCGGACCGCTCTCCAGCGGACCGCACAGGCCAGTCCCGGCGCCGTCTTCCGGCGCCCCGGAGGCACCGGCGGCAGGGATGTCCCGCCGCACCCAGCGCCCTCCCCTCCCCCGAGGCCGTGCCCGGGCCGGCACCGCCGGCCCCGCCACCGCCTCTTCACCCGGGCCACGCCCGACGGCAGCGCAAGCCTGCCACCGCCCGCTCCGGGCCCGGCCCCCGCGCCTCATCAGGAGAGGCCGTCACCTCATGAGCACACCTCTGCACCCCGCCCTGTCCTCAAGCAGCCGTACGCACACCACGCCCGGCGCGCGGCCGATGCGCCGCTCGACCGACGTCCGCCCCGTACGGGCCACCGTCAGCCTCGTCGTCCCGGCCCGCAACGAAGCCCGCAACATCTCCTGGGTACTGGAGCGCATCCCGCGCTGCGTGGACGAAGTGATCCTGGTCGACGGCGCCTCCAGCGACGCGACCCTGCGGATGGCCGAGCAGTCCCTGCCCACCGTGCGCAGCGTGCAGCAGCGCGGCAGCGGCAAGGGGAACGCGCTGCGCACCGGCTTCGAGGCCGCCACCGGCGCGTACATCGTGACGCTGGACGCGGACGGCAGCATGTCGCCCGACGAGATCCCGCACTTCGTCCATTTCCTCGACAACGGCTACGACTTCGTCAAGGGTTCCCGCTATGTCGCCGGCGGCGGCTCGCTGGGCCTCACCTATGTGCGGTCCGCCGGGAACCTGGCGCTCCTGGCCGTCGTCAACCGCCTGTACCACGCCCGGCTCACCGACCTCTGCTACGGATTCTGTGCCTTCCGGCGCGACTTCCTGGACGAACTCGACCTGCACGCCGCCGGTTTCGAGATCGAGGCGGAGATGATCGCCCACGCGCTCCGCTCCGGCCTGCGCATCGCCGAGGTCCCCAGCCTGGAGCTGCCCCGCCGCAGCGGGCGCTCGCACCTGCGCGCCGTGTCCGACGGCCGCCGGATGCTGCGCACCCTGATCTCCGAGCGCCCCGGCGCCCGGTACGCTTCCCCGCCGGCCGAGGGGGAATGATGCACGGCTTCGGCCGGCGCGCCGCGACGGCCTGCCCCTGGATCGCCGCCCGCTACTCGCTGGACACCCGCGTGCACGTCGTCGAATGTGACCTGACCTCGCCCGGTGAGCCGCGCTCGCCGGACAGCTCGGGGGCCGACGATGTGGACGGGCGCGTGTTGGCGTTGGTGCGGCTGCACGGGCACCCGCTCGGTCTGGTGCACGCCACCGGCACCCCCGGCAACCGGGCCGGGCACCGCCGGGCGTCGGCCGCTGCCGCCTTCTACGAACCGTCCGCCCCGAGGGGCCACCGAATCCCTGAGGAATTGGGTCCGGCGCCGCCTCCCGCCCCGGAAGGGGGCCCGCCATGACCACGTGCCCTGACCCGGTGCCGGTCTTCCTGTACCACTCGGTGTCCGACGATCCGCCCCCCTGGATCGCCCCCTTCACCGTCACCCCCCGCGTCTTCGCCGAACAGCTGGACCGGATCGTCGACAGCGGCCGTACCGTGATCCCGCTGGAGCGGCTGGTCGCGGCGGTGCGCGGCGGCCCGCCGCTGCCGCCCCGGTGCGCCGTCCTCACCTTCGACGACGGGTTCGCCGACTTCTACTGGACGGTCCTCCCGCAGCTCACCGAGCGGGAGCTGCCCGCCACCCTGTACATCACCACGGGCGCCGTGCACGCGCCGGGCGGCTCCCCCGGCGGCAGCCTGCTGCCGCCGGCCCCGATGCTGAACTGGCGCCAGGTCATCACGCTCGACGCCTGCGGCATCGGCATCGGCGGGCACAGCCGCACCCACGCGCAGCTGGACACGCTGCCGCGGCGGCGGCTGTGCGCCGAGATCTCGGGCTGCAAACGCCGCATCGAGGACGTCCTGGGGCACCCGGTTTCCGCGTTCGCCTACCCGCACGGCTACTCCAGCCCGCTGGTTCGCCGCGCGGTCGGCGCGGCCGGCTGGACCTCGGCCGCGGCGGCGCTGGGAGCCTTCAGCTCACCCGCCGACGACCCGTTCCGCATCGCCCGGCTGATGGTCATGGCCGATACCCCGCCGGACCTCTTCCGCCGGTGGGCCGAGGGCCGCGGCGCCCGCGTCGCCCCCTTCCGCGAACCCCTCCGCGCCAGGGCCTGGCACCTCTACCGCCGCACCCGCGCCACCCTCGCCCACCCCACCGGCCTGCCCTTCCCACCCCAGCGCTTCCCCTAGGAGCGCCGCCGTGGCTCCCAACTACACATAAGGAGGAAATAAGCGCAAGATGGCCCTAGCGGCGCTTGCCGCATCAGCGGGCAGGGCCGCAGAGAACGAAGGAGACGAGTCTGATGGCAGACGTCTCACACACCAGAGGCGATATCGCCAGTCACCCTGATGTTCCCGAGATGCGGGACAGGTACGCCCGCATGCTCGGCGGTCGCGATGTGGCGCTCGTGGACGGACCGGTCTTCCTCGTCGGTCTGTACTGCGCCGTCTCGCCCTGGATCCTCCACTTCACCGCGAACCAGCCCGCCCTGGTGACCCACAACCTCATCCTGGGCATCGCCATCGGCCTGATGGCGCTCGGCTTCACCACTACACCGGAGCGGATGTACGGCCTGAGCTGGGCCATGTCCGCCATCGGCGTGTGGCTGATCGTTTCGCCGTGGATCGTCGGCAGCAGCCCCGACGCCGGAGTGGTCGTCAACAACATCATCGTCGGCGCCCTGACCGCCCTGCTCGGGCTCGTCTGTGTGGGCGCGGCCGCGAGGAGCGGCAAGCGGGCGTAGCCGCCGACGGGAGACCGGAGAAAGGAAGGCCCCACAGCGCAACACCGGACAGGCCGGCCGGCCCCAGCGGGCCGGCCGGGAGCCGTCCGCAGGCCCCACCGCCCCCGCCCCACGCATGATTCGGCCGCCCCCGGCTACTCGCCTCCGCACCACCCGGCGGCAGGCGCCGGGTGGACGATTTCGGGGAGGGGCGTGCGATGACACTGAATCCGGATCCGGATTCCACCGTTTTCGTGGAGGCCGGGGTAGTGGTGCTGGACTGCGCGGAGCCGGAGCCGGTCGCGGAGTTCTACGCGAAGCTGATCGGCGCCGAACTGCCGGCGGAGCTGGGCGTCGAACTCATCGAGATCGCCGGCAACCAGGGAACGCGGATGGCGTTCCGGCGGGACCACGGCGCGGCGCCGCCCGCCTGGCCCCGGCCCCACGACTCCCAGCAGGCCCATCTGCACCTGCTGGTGCCCAAGGACCGCATGGACGACGTGGAACGCCAGGTGATCGACTACGGCGGACACCCGATGGAGTCCGAGCGGAAGGAAGGCATCGAGAAGGTACGCATCTTCGGGGACCCCGGAGGCCATTCCTTCGCGCTGCGCTCCGTCTGACCGCCCGCCGCGCCGCTCCCGCGTGCGCCACCCGTGCCGGTGCGCGACAGTGACACCAGCGGCAGTTGACACCAGCGGCCATCAGCAGGAAGGGGTTGCCGTGCAGGGCGAGCGAGGACTGTCGACGTACGAGAGCAAGCGCGACTTCGAGCGGACCCGTGAGCCGCGGGGCAAGGAGGCCGGCGGGCCGCCGCCCGCCGACGGCGGCGACCCGGTCTTCGTGGTGCAGATCCACGACGCCTCGACCATGCACTTCGACTTCCGGCTGGAGGTCGACGGCGTACTGAAGTCCTGGTCCGTCCCGAAGGGCCCCTCCACCGACCCGCACGACAAACGGCTGGCGATGCCGACCGAGGACCACCCCATGGAGTACCGCGAGTTCGAAGGCGTGATCCCGAAGGGCGAGTACGGCGGCGGCACGGTGATCGTGTGGGACCAGGGCACGTACCGCCCGCTCCCGCCCAAGAAGCGCAAGGACCGCGACGCCACCTTCGCCGAGCGGCTGGAGCACGGGCACGCCACGTTCTGGATGGACGGCGAGAAGCTGCGCGGCGGCTACGCGCTCACCCGCTTCCGCACGGCGGAGTCCGAGGGCCGGGAGTCCTGGCTGCTGGTGAAGGAGAACGACGAGCGGGCCGGGCAGCGCGGCACACCGGACCCGCGCCGGGCCAAGTCCGCGCGCAGCGGGCGGACGCTCGGCCAGGTCGCGGCCGACGAGAGCGCCGACGAGGGCAAGGAGCGCTGAGCGTGGCGGGGCTGCTGGAGTCGCTGCCCGGCGAAGAACGACGGCTGCTGGCCGACGCGCCCTCGGGCGAACAGCTGGCAGCCCACCCCATGCTCGCCGTGCTCTCCGACCGCCGGGACTTCGACGAGGGCTGGATCTTCGAACGCAAGCTGGACGGCGTCCGGGCGCTGGCCGTACGCGACGGAACCCGCACCCGGCTGCTGTCCCGTACCGGCCGGACCGTGAACGACACCTACCCCGAGATCGCCGACGCGCTGGCCGCCCAGAGCGCCCGCGACTTCGCCGTGGACGGCGAGATCGTCGCGTTCTCGCAGGGCCGCACCGAATTCTCCCGGCTCCAGCAGCGAATGGGCATCACCGACCCCGCGCAGGCCCGCGCCAGCTCGGTGGCGGTGACGTACTACGTCTTCGACCTGCTGCGGCTGGACGGCAAGGACCTCACCCGGCTGCCGCTGCGCACCCGCAAGTCCCTGCTCCGCCGCAGCCTGCGCTTCGTCTCCCCGCTGCGCTTCACCCCGCACCGCAACGAGGGCGGGCCGCAGCGGCTGGCCGACGCCTGCGAGCGGGGCTGGGAGGGACTGATCGCCAAGCGCGCCGACGGTCCCTACGTGCCACGCCGCTCCTCCGACTGGCTGAAGCTGAAGTGCGCGCGCGGCCAGGAGTTCGTCATCGGCGGCTTCACCGAGCCGGCCGGCAGCCGCGTCGGTTTCGGCGCGCTGCTGCTGGGTTACTACGCGGACGGCACGCTGCGGTACGCGGGCAAGGTCGGCACCGGCTACGACCGAGCCGCGCTGCACCGCATCCGCGGGCTGCTGGACGAACTGGGGACGGACCGCTCGCCGTTCGCGGCCCCGGTACGGGAGCGCGCCGCGCACTGGGTGCGCCCCGAGCTGGTCGCCGAGGTCGGCTTCACGGAGTGGACCCGGGACGGGATGCTGCGCCACCCGCGGTTCCTGGGCCTGCGGGACGACAAGGAGCCGTCGGAGGTGGTGCGGGAGGAGCCGCGCGAGGCCGCCTGACGCCGGGCCCCACGGCTTACGAGCCGTACGCGTACGCCTCGGACCGTGTCGTACGCGTACACCTCAGCACGCCTCACTGCCGCCGCTGTCCGGTCCCTCCTCCACCACCGTGGTCACATGGGCGTGGATCTCCTTGGTGATCTCCGTCAGCGGCAGCACCTTGTCCACCTCGCCGGTGCGGATCGCCGCGCCCGGCATCCCGAAGTGCGCCGACGTCGCCTCGTCCTGGGCGAGGGCCCGGCCGCCGCAGCAGGCGACCGCGCGGATGCCGGACTGGGCGTCCGTGCCGACGCCGGTGAGGACCACCGCCAGCGCCCGCGGCCCGCAGGTCACGGCCAGGGTCGCCAGCATCATGTCCGCCGTCGGCCGCGGCGGCACCGCGCGCTCGCCGACGGCGATCAGCCCGATGCGGTTGTCGCTGACCACCAGCAGATGGTGGCCGGGCGGGGTGACCAGCACCGTGCCTTGCTCCATGGTGTCCCCGTCGCGGGCGGAGCGGACCGTCAGCCGACAGCGGGCGTCGAGCAGCTGCGGCAGCCTGTTGGGACGGTCGGGCTGCTGGTGCTGGGCCACCAGGACCGCCGCCGGCAGATCGGCGGGCAGCGGCCCGAGCACCTGGAACAGCGCGTTGAGCCCGCCGGCCGAGGACGCGAGCGCGACGACCGGGAACCTGGCCTCGGGTCCGAGGCCGGGCTCCCCGTCGAATTTCGAGACGTACGACGTCATGGCTGCCGCCTGCTCGCGTCGCCCGGTCAGCGGACGCCGGTGACGACGAAACCGCCGCGTACCGTCGAGGGAACGCGGTGCAGCGGCACCGTCAGGTCCTGCTCCGGCACCCGGTACTCCAGCCGTGCCAGCAGGGGTACGAGGGTCTGGAGCAGCGCGAGCACGATGTCCTCGCCCGGGCAGCGGTGGCCGCTGGAGACCTCGCCGCCGCCCTGCGGGATGAGGTCGTCGCGGCCCGGCTCGGCGTCCGTGAAGCGCGTGGGGTCGAAGGTGTACGGGCGTGGCCACAGGTCGGGGTCGTGGTTCTGGCCGTAGACGTCGAGCAGGACCATCGTGCCGGCCCCGATGCGCTCGCCCTGCCACTCCAGGTCGCGTGCGGCCAGCCCGCCGAGGAACGGCACGAAGGGGTAGAAGCGGCGTACCTCGTGGGCGAAGCCGCGGGCGTACCCGGCGTCGCCCTTGGCGAGCGGCGCGCGGTGCTCGGGCCAGCGGTGCAGGGCGTGCGCGGCGAACGTGAGGAACCAGGCGACCGCGACGGTCGGCCGGATGACGTTGAGCACCTCGACGGCGGCCGTGTGCGCGTCGAGCGGGGAGCCGTCCACCTCGAGGTGCCGGGCCACCTCCGTCAGCGCCGAACCGGTCGGCCGGCCCGACGCCTCGTGCTCCGGCCCGGCCCGCCGGATGTCCTCGATGCGGCGCGCCAGCCGCTCCTCCTGGCGGCCGCGCGCACGGCGGGCCCGCCAGTGGCGCGGCCCCGGCGTCGCGAAGCCGTCCACCATCGCCACCAGGTCGTCGGCCATCTCCTGCGCGCCGTCGTCGTCGAGCGCGATGCCCGCCCAGTCGCAAACCGCGCGGGTGAGCAGCAGCGCGAACGCGTCGAAGAGGACGACGCGCGGGCGGCCGGCCCAGTCGGCGCGGGCCCGCTCCCATTCGGCGGCCGCGCGCTCGGTCAGGTCGGCGATGCCCTCCTCGTCCTTGAGCAGGTGCACGAAGAGGGCCTTGCGCACCCGGTGCCGGTCGCCGTCGAGGGTGTGCACCGCGCCGCGGCCGAAGAGCGTGTCGAGCACCGGGCCCGGCAGCGCGTCACGGCGGTGGATGTGGCTCTCGTCGTAGAAGAACCGCACGGCATCCGGGCCGTGCAGCGCGATCGCCGGCTTTCCCAGCAGCCGGGTGCGGACCGGTGCGCCGCCGTTGCGGCGCCTGCGGTCGGGCAGCCACGCGTACCCCTCCAGGAGCAGCGGCACGGTGCTGTCGGACAGGGACGACAAAGACACCCCCACAGCGCTCAGTCCTCCTCGGGCCGCGCGGACCCCTGCCGCTTCGCGCGCGGCGGCCGGGTGCGGGCGGGCTCGTCCGGGTCGGGCCGGGTACCGGCCTTCGCGCGCTCGCCCTCGTCGACGGACTCCTGGGCGTCCAGGCTGGTGGTCAGGGGGTCCCCGCTCTCGCCGGCCACGTGCCGCCGCTGTTCGGGGCCGGCGACGCGCGTCTCGGCGTCCTCGAACTCGGCCAGCACCTCCTTCGCCGCCGTGTCCCGGCTCCGGGGGTCGCCCCGGCCCGCGCCCTTGGCGGCGCTGCGCCCGTTCTCGCCCTGCTCGTTCTTCCGGGTCATAACGCTCCGTTCCGTCCTTCCGGGACTCTCTTCCGGGGACTGCACGAGATTCCACGGGTGCCCCGCCGAACGGGCCTCAACTCATGATGGTGCGCCAACTCATATCCGGCATCACGGACAAGGTCATTCCTCCTCCTCCACCCGGGCGAAGAGGCTGTCGTCGAGCCGGGCCAGCAGGTCGGCCGGGTCCGCGTACACCTCCGAGGCGCCGGCCTTCTCCAAATCGGCCCGCGGGATGCCGCCGCACAGCAGGGCGACCGCGCCGACCCCGGCCCGGCTCGCGGCCTGCATGTCCCACACCGAGTCCCCCACGAACACCGCCTGCTCCGCCGCCACCCCGGCCAGCTTCCTGGCGTGTTCCACCGGCTCGGGCGCGGGCTTGCCCTCGCTGACGTCGTCCGCGCTCGCGGTGTCCACGATGGCGTCGTCGGCGTCGATGGCCCGGCGCAGCGCGCCCAGCTCGTGCCCGCCGGCCGAGGTGACCAGCACGTTCCGCCAGCCGCGTGCCGCCAGGGCGCGCAGCAGCTCGCCCGCGGCGTCCATCGCGGGCAGCCGCTCGAAGTACGTGGCGTACAGCGTCTTGTGCCCGGCGCTGATGTCCGCGTCCTGCCCGGTGTCCCGGTCCTCCCCCAGTACATGGGCGATCAGATCGCTCGACGGGCGTCCGAGCGCGTGGTGGATGGCGGTCATCGGCACGTGATGCCCGCGCTGCCGGAACGCCTCCCACCACGCCGTGACGTGGAGGTGGTTGGTGTCGGCGAGCGTGCCGTCGACGTCGAACAGTGCCGCGCGTGCCATGACTGTGCCTTTCCGTCCGGGACGTACGGCGTACGGAGTACCCGTCACAGCGGCACCGACTACCCCGGCCCCCGGCCGAACGGGTGAACGCTCAGGCCACCGGCTGCGTGCGGAGCGGCAGACCCGTGTAGTTCTCGGCCAGTTCGGCGGCGGCGTGCGGGGACGTCGCGATGCGGTCGAGCTGGGAGAGCTGGAGGCGGGTCTCGAAGGGGGACTGGTCGGGTGCGGTGTGGAGGGTGGTGGTCATGAAGTACGAGAAGTGCTCGGCGCGCCAGACGCGGCGCAGGCAGGTGTCGGAGTAGGAGTCCAGGAGGTCCGTGGCGCCGGTGGCGTGCCAGTGGGTCAGCGCGCGGGCCAGGACGATGACGTCGGCGGCGGCGAGGTTGAGGCCCTTGGCGCCGGTGGGCGGCACGATGTGCGCGGCGTCGCCGGCCAGCAGGACCCGGCCGTACGCCATCGGTTCGGTGACGTGGCTGCGCATCGGGAGGACCGACTTGCTCGTGATCCGGCCGCGCTTGAGGCGCCAGCTGGGGTCGGCGTCGAGGGCGAAGCGGGCGTCGAGCTCGTCCCAGATGCGGTCGTCGGACCAGTCGGCGGGGTCGGTGCCGTTGGGGACCTGGAGGTAGTGCCGGCTGACCGCCGGGGACCGCATGCTGGCCAGCGCGAAGCCGCGGTCGGAGTGGGCGTAGATCAGCTCGTCGGCGGCGGGCGGCGCGTCGGCGAGGATGCCGAGCCAGGAGTACGGGTACACGCGCTCGTACGTGGTGCGCAGGTGCTCCGGTACGGCGTTGCGGGCGACGCCGTGGAAGCCGTCGCAGCCGACGACGTAGTCGCAGGTGAGGGTCTGTTCCTTGCCCTCGTGGGTGTAGCGGATCAGCGGGCGGTCGGTGTCGGCGCCCTCCACGGAGTGCACGTCCGCTTCGAAGAGCAGCGGGCCGCCCTCGGCGAGCTGGAGCGCGATGAGGTCCTTGACGACCTCGGTCTGCGCGTACACCGTCACCCGGCGCCCGTCGGCGAGGGAGGGGAAGTCGACGCGGTGGGCGCGCCGGTCGAAGCGCAGCTCGATGCCGTCGTGGACCATGCCCTCCGCGTCCAGCCGCGCCCCGGCCCCGCACGCACGCAGCGCGTCCACGGTGGCCTGTTCGAGGATTCCGGCGCGCTGGCGCTGCTCCACGTAGGCGCGGTCGCGGCGCTCCAGCAGGACGCTGTCGATGCCGGCGGTGTGCAGCAGGCGGGCGAGCAGCAGGCCGGAGGGGCCGCCGCCGATGATCCCGACGGTGGTGTGCATGTGGTGTCTCCTCGTCGTCGAGGACGGTGCGGTATCGGTTCGAGTACCGCTCCTTGTGGCGGATGTTCGCGTAGTGAAATAATGTTCACGACCGCATGGCCATGAGTCTGCGCCCGCCCCGTACGCCTGTCAACGGTTTGATCATGGGCGATTACGGTGTACTGGAGATCCACGACGGAGAGCCGATGCCACCGACCGAGACCACGATGCCGCCCGCCGCCGGCGAGGTACCGGCCGAGGCCGTGACGCCGCTGCTGCGCGGCATCGCCGTGCTGCGCCGGCTCACCGACGCCGACGGCACGCTGAGCCTGAGCGAGCTGGAGCGCGCCACCGGCCTCGCCCGCTCCACCGTCGACCGGGTGACCGCGACCCTCGCCCGCATGGGCTTCGTGCGCCTGGACGGCCGGGACGCCACGCTCACCCCGCGCGTCATGGCGCTGGGCAACGCCTACCTCGCCGCGCTGCGGCTGCCCGGGCTGCTCGGCGGGCACGCCGACGCGCTCGCCGACGCGCTGGACGAGTCGGTGTCCCTCGCGGTCCCCGACCGGGACGGCATCCGCTTCCTGCACCAGGCGACCCGGCGCCGCGCGATGTCCCTCAGCTTCCGCATCGGCGACCTGCTGCCGGCCGAGCGCACGGCGCCGGGCGCGCTGTTCGCCGCGGAGTGGACCGAGGCGGAGTGGGCGCGCTGGCGGGAGCGCCGGGCCGCCGACCCGGAGGACCGCGGCTTTCCTGCGGTACCGCCGCGTGACGCCGCACGGGCCGCGGCGGAAGGCGACCTCTTCGAGGAGCTTGCACGGCAGGCGCGCGAACAGGGGTGGGCGCTGGACGACCAGCTGATCGAGCCGGGGCTGGTCGCGCTGGCTGTGCCGGTACGCGCCCCGGAGGGGTCGGTCAGGTGCGCGGTGAGCGTGGTGAGCCACACCAGCCGGCACAGCGCCGCCTCGCTGCGGGACACGCTGCTGCCCCGGCTGCGGGAGACCGTGGACGGCATGGAGCGGGAGCTGCGGCGGGCGCGGGAGACGCCGGCGGAGGCGGCCGTCCCGCCGCCCGCACCGCTCGCCGCCTGGACGGCCGCCTCCAAGCAGGAACTGGGCCGGGAGTTCATCGAGTCGCTGGCCCGCGGCCTGACCGTGCTGACGGCGTTCGGCGCCGGGCGCGCCGAGCTGACGCTGTCAGCGGCCGCCGAGGCCACCGGGCTGGCGCGGGCCACGGCCCGCCGGGCCCTGATCACCCTGGAACACCTGGGGTACGTCACCTCCGAAGGGCGCGCCTTCCGGCTCACCCCGCGGGTGCTGGCACTCGGCTATCCCCCGCTCTCCCGTACGTCGCTCCCCCGGATCGCCGCGCCGCACCTCGCCACGCTCGCGGCGCGCGTGCACGATTCGGCGTCCCTGGCCGTGCTCGCGGGCGACGACATCCAGTACACGGCGCGGGTCGCCACCACCCGCGTGATGAGCGTCAACATCACCACCGGCACCCGGCTGCCCGCGTATGCCACCGCGCTCGGCCGGGTGATGCTGGCCGGCCTGCCGCCCGCCGAGCGGTCCGCACGGCTCGCGCGCACCGAAGCGCAGCCGCTGACCCCGCGGACGGTCACCGATCCCGCCGAACTCGCCGCCGTACTGGACCGGGTGGCCGGTCAGGGCTACGCACTGGTGGAGGAGGAGCTGGAGGAGGGCCTCCGCTCGATCGCCGTACCGGTCCGCGACGGCACGGGCGAGGTCGTCGCGGCGGTGAACGTCGCGATGCACACCGTCCGCCGCAGCGCGGAGGACTGCGTCACCGACGTCCTGCCGGAGCTGCGCGCCGCGGTGTCCGGCATCGAGGCGGACCTGCACATCGCGGGCCGCTTCGCACCCATCCCGACGACTTAAAGCCCCTCGTCCCGCTGCGCCACCCGCAGCAGCAGCGCGTGCAGCGTGTCGCGCTCCTCTTCCGACAGCGGGCCGGTCAGTTCGTCGGTGACGCGGTGGCTGGCCTCGTCGGTGTCCCGGAGGTACGTACGGCCGGCCTCGGCCAGTACGACGATGCGGCGGCGCCGGTCGGCGGGGGCCGGGCGGCGCTCGACGAGGCGGAGCCGTTCGAGGTCGTCGACGAGTCCGACGATGGCGCTCGGGTCGTACCCCAGCCGCTCGCTCAGCTCCCGCTGCGGTGCGCCCTCGACGGTGGCGAGGTAGCGCAGCAGGGCGTAGTGGCGCAGCCGGAGCCCGGACTCCTCCAGGGCCGCGTTGAAGAGCTGTCCGGAGCGCAGGCCCAGCCGGTAGAGCAGGTATCCGGTGTCGGCGTGCAGCCCCCGCATCCACGGCTCGTCGGCGTCGACGGGCCTGGCCTCGGCGGTGGGCGTTCCCTGGGGGGTCATGGCGCTCCCTGTTCGGTGCCCCGCGGGCGGGGCGGTCTCTCCGGCTCTCCATCTCACCAGCGGTCCCAGCATGCCGCACTTTCGATTACGAGAACAACCATTGACGTCAACAATGATTGGTCTTAGCTTCGATCTCGGCGGGGCCGCGAGCCGAACGATCTTCCGCGGCTCATTGCCTCGTATGCCCAACTCCTTTGCTTTGCGCACTTGTTGAGAGGACGTCACCATGTCCGGACCCACTGCCCACTCCCCCGTCGACCTCACCGGCAAGGTCGCCGTCGTGACCGGTTCCGGCCGCGGCCTGGGCCTCGCATACGCCTCGGCACTCGCCGCGGCCGGCGCCTCCGTCGTCGTCAACGACCTCGACGAGGCCGTGGCCGAGCAGGCCGCCAAGACGATCACCGAGGCCGGCGGCCGGGCCGTCGCGGAGGCCGTCGCGGTCGGCACCGCCGAGGCGGCCGACCGGCTGGTGGCCCGCGCGGTCGAGGAGTTCGGCCGGCTGGACGTGATGGTCACCAACGCGGGCATCCTGCGGGACCGCGTGCTGTGGAAGATGACCGACGACGACTTCGACGCCGTGCTCACCACCCACCTCAAGGGCACCTTCACCTGCGCCCGGGCCGCCGCCGTGCGGATGCGGGAGCAGGGCGAGGGCGGCCGGCTGATCCTGGTCGGCTCGCCCGCCGGGCAGCGCGGCAACTTCGGCCAGACCAACTACGCCGCCGCCAAGGCCGGCATCGCCGCCATGACGCGTACCTGGTCGATGGAGCTGGCGCGGGCCGGGGTGACGGTCAACGCGATCGTGCCGGTCGCGGCGACCGCGATGACCGAGACGATCCCGGCGTTCGCGCCGTACATCGAGGCCATGAAGCAGGGCGCGCCGCTGCCGGACTTCCTGCGCAAGGGCGAGGGCTTCGGCACGGCCGAGGACTGCGCCGCGCTGGTGCCCTTCCTCGCCTCGGACGCGGCGAAGGACGTCACCGGCCAGTGCGTCGGCATCGGCGGCGACAAGCTCTCCCTGTGGTCGCACCCGCAGGAGGTGTCCGTGGCGTACGCGGACGGCGGCTGGCGCCCGGAGACCGTCGCGGCCGCCTGGCACACGAGCGTGGGCCGCGAGCCGCAGTCCGTGGGCATCCCCGCCCCCGTCGTCCCGGAGGCGTGAGCCATGACGACCGGCGCGATGAACGTGGACGAACTGGTCGCCATCGACGTGCACACCCACGCCGAGGTCTCCAGCAAGGGCCAGGCGTCCCTCGACGCCGACCTGGCCGACGCCTCCAGCGCGTACTTCAAGATCGAGGGCAACCGGAAGCCGACGCTGCCGGAGATGGCGGCGTACTACCGCGAGCGGAAGATGGCCGCCGTCGTCTTCACCGTGGACGCCGAGTCCGCGACCGGCACCGAGCCGGTACCGAACGAGGAGGTCGCCGAGGCCGCCGCGGCCAACGCCGACGTGCTGATCCCGTTCGCCTCGCTCGACCCGTTCCGCGGGAAGGCGGCGGTGAAGCGGGCGCGGCGGCTGGTCGAGGAGTACGGCGTACGCGGCTTCAAGTTCCACCCGAGCATCCAGGGGTTCTTCCCCAACGACCGGCTGGCGTACGGGCTCTACGAGGTCATCGAGGAGACCGGCGCGATCGCCCTCTTCCACACCGGGCAGACCGGCATCGGCGCGGGTGTGCCGGGCGGCGGCGGGATCCGGCTGAAGTACTCCAACCCGCTGCACGTGGACGACGTGGCGGCCGACTTCCCGCACCTGAAGATCATCCTGGCCCATCCGTCGTTCCCCTGGCAGGACGAGGCGCTGGCGGTGGCCACGCACAAGCCGGGGGTGCACATCGACCTGTCGGGCTGGTCGCCGAAGTACTTCCCGCCGCAGCTCGTGCAGTACGCCAACACGCTGCTGAAGGACAAGGTGCTCTTCGGCTCCGACTACCCCGTGCTCACGCCGGACCGCTGGCTCGCGGACTTCGCGAAGCTGGAGATCAAGGACGCCGTCCGGCCGAAGATCCTCAAGGAGAACGCCGCCCGGCTGCTCGGGCTCGCCTGACCCCACAGCAAGGACCCCGATCGGCCCCCGAAAGGACCCAAGGAGAGCCGCTGTGCGCAACGAGGGACTGGGGTCGTGGCCCGCCCGCCGGGCACGCAAGACCCCGCACCGCACCGCCGTCCGCCACGAAGGCGCGGCGACCACCTACGCCGAACTGCACGACCGCACCACCCGGCTGGCCCGCGCGCTGCGCGCGGCCGGCGTCCGGCGCGGCGACCGGATCGCCTACCTCGGCCCCAACCACCCGGCCTTCCTGGAGACGTTCTTCGCCGCCGGCGCGCTGGGCGCGGTCTTCGTCCCGCTCAACACCCGCCTGGCCGGACCGGAGATCGCGTACCAGCTCACCGACTCGGGCGCCGTCACGCTGGTGCACTCCCCCACCCACGCCGGCCTCGTGGCCGGCCTGGGCGACACGGCCGCCACGGTACGGACGTACATCGAAGTGGGCCCGGCGTACGAGGAGTTGCTCGCGGGCGCCACCGCGGAGCCGCTCGACGAGCCGGTCACCGGCGACGACGTGTGCATCATCATGTACACCTCGGGTACGACGGGCCGCCCCAAGGGCGCGATGCTCACGCACGCCAACCTCACCTGGAACGCGCTGAACGTCCTGGTCGACACCGACCTGACCGCTGACGAGGTGGCGCTGGTCTCCGCGCCGCTGTTCCACACCGCCGGGCTGAACATGCTCACCCTGCCGGTCCTGCTCAAGGGCGGCACCTGCGTGCTGGTGGAGTCCTTCGACCCCGACGCCACCTTCGACCTGATCGCCGAGCACCGGATCACCTTCATGTTCGGCGTGCCCACGATGTACGAGCGGATCGCGCACAGCCCGCGCTGGCCGGCCGCCGATCTGTCCTCGCTGCGCATCCTGACCTGCGGCGGCTCGCCCGTATCCGGGCCGCTGATCGCCGCGTACCAGGAGCGCGGGCTGACCTTCCAGCAGGGGTACGGCATGACGGAGGCGTCCCCCGGCGCGCTCTTCCTCGACGGTGAGCACGCCATCACGAAGGCGGGCTCGGCCGGGGTGCCGCACTTCTTCACGGACGTGCGGGTGGTGCGGCCCGATCTGACGGCGGCCGGCGTCGGCGAGGCCGGCGAGGTGCTGGTGCGCGGCCCGAACGTGATGCCCGGCTACTGGGGCCTGCCCGAGGAGAGCGCCGCCGCGTTCGCCGACGGCTGGTTCCGCACCGGCGACGCGGCCCGGATCGACGCGGACGGCTATGTCACCGTCGTGGACCGCCTCAAGGACATGATCATCTCGGGCGGCGAGAACGTCTACCCCGCCGAGGTGGAGAACGCCCTGCTCGCCCACCCCGGCATCGCCGAGTGCGCCGTGATCGGCGTACCGGACGAGCGGTGGGGCGAGGTGCCGCGTGCCGTGGTCGTCGCCCGGGAGGGCTGCGCCCTGGACCCGGCCGAGGTGCTCGCCGCGCTCGCCGGCCGGCTGGCCAAGTACAAGATCCCCAAGTCGGTGGTGGTGGCGGACGAACTGCCGCGCACCGCCTCCGGAAAGCTCCTCAAGCCCCGCGTCCGCGCGCTCTTCGGCACGCGCTGACGCCTTCCTCTCTTATGTCTTACGGAGAACACCTCATGAGCATCACCGTCCACGGCATCGACGAACTCAAGAAGCTCGCCGGCAGCGACCTCGGCACGAGCGACTGGCTGGACGTCACCCAGGACCGCATCGACACCTTCGCCGACGCCACCGGCGACCACCAGTGGATCCACACCGACCCGGAGAAGGCGGCGCAGGGCCCGTTCGGCGCGCCGATCGCGCACGGCTATCTGACGCTCTCGCTCTTCATTCCGCTCTTCACCGGCCTCCTCGACGTGCAGGGCGTCACCACGAAGGTCAACTACGGCCTGGACAAGGTGCGGTTCCCCTCCCCCGTGAAGGTCGGCTCGCGCATCCGGCTGGCCGCCACGCTCGCCTCCGTGGACGAGGTGAAGGGCGGGGTGCAGATCGCGGTGGACGGCACGGTCGAGATCGAGGGCGGTACGAAGCCCGCCTGCGTCCTGCGCAGCCTCTCCCGCTTCTACGGATGACGGCCGTGAGCGACCTGCCGGACACCCGGCAGCTGCGGCGGGTCGCGCTCTCCGGACTCCTCGGCACGGCCGTGGAGTTCTACGACTTCCTGGTCTACGGCACGGTCGCCGCGCTCGTCTTCGGCGACCTGTTCTTCCCCGCGGCCTCGCCCGCCGCCGGCACCGTCGCGGCCTTCGGAACCTTCGCGGCCGGGTATCTCGCCCGGCCGCTCGGCGGCCTCGTCTTCGGGCACTTCGGCGACCGGCTCGGCCGCAAGTCGATGATGCTGACGACGATGGTGCTGATGGGCGTCGGCAGCTTCCTCATCGGGCTGCTGCCGACGTACGACGCGATCGGCGTCTGGGCGCCCGTCCTGCTGGTACTGCTGCGCGTCGTCCAGGGGATCGCGATCGGCGGCGAGTGGGGCGGCGCGACGCTGATGGTCGCCGAGCACGCGGGCGGCCGGCCGCGCGGCCGCTGGACCAGCCTCACCCAGCTCGGCGCGCCGCTCGGCACCGTCCTGTCCACCGTCGTCGTCACCCTCGTCGCCGCGCTGCCCGACGACCAGTTCCGAATCTGGGGCTGGCGAGTGCCGTTCCTGCTCAGCATCGTCCTGCTGGGCGCCGGGCTGTACGTACGGCTGAAGGTCACCGAGAGCCCGCTGTTCCGCGCGGTCAAGGAACAGCGGACCGCCGCCCGGCTGCCGCTCCTCGACGTGCTGCGCAAGCCGCGCGCGGTGCTGCTGGCGGCCTGCGTCGGCATCGGCCCGTTCACCGCCCAGTCCCTGCTGACCAGCTTCATGGTGTCGTACGCGGTCGGGCACGGCTTCACGCGGACGCAGGTACTCACCGGCGTCACGCTCGCCTCCTGCACGGCGCTGCTGGTGCTGCCGTGCGCCGGGGCGCTGTCCGACCGGTTCGGGCGGCGGCCGGTGGTGCTGGCCGGCGCGGTGCTCTCCGCCGCCACCGCGTTCCCGGTGTTCGCGCTGGTCGACTCCGGCAGTCCCGGGCTGCTGATCCTGGCGCTCGTCCTCGGGCACGGCATCGCCCAGTCCACGATGTACGGGCCGCTGGGGGCGCTGCTCACCGAGATGTTCGGCACCCGCGTGCGCTACACCGGCGCCTCGCTCGGCTACCAGACCGCGACGCTGCTGGGCGCAGGCTTCTCACCGCTGATCGCCGGGAGCCTGCTCGCTTCGTACGGCGGCAGCGGGCCCGTCGCGCTGCTGCTCACGGCGGGCGCGGCCGTCACCGCCCTCACGGTGTGGCGGGTCAGGGAGACCAGCCGCGACCGGTTCGACGCCGAGGAAGCCCATCCCCTACCTGAAGGAGTCCGTTGATGAGAGTCCGTAAGCGGGCGCGGACCGGCGCGGCCGTCGCCGCGCTGCTCCTCGCCGCCACGGCCGCCCCCGCCGCCGCAACACCGGCACCCTCGCACCACCTCGAAGGCACGCTGCCGTCCGGCGCCACGTACCTGATCGACACGCCCGCCCACTGGAACGGCACCCTGCTGCTCTTCAGCCACGGCTACCGGCCGGCCGGCAGTCCCAACGAGGCGATGGACGCCTCCGACGAGGCCACGAAGAAGCTGCTGCTGGAGGAGGGGTACGCGCTCGCCGGGTCCTCGTACTCCGCCACCGGCTGGGCCGTCGAGCAGGCGGTGCCCGACCAGGTCGCCACCCTCGACGCCTTCGCCGACCGCATCGGTACGGCACGGCGCACGCTCGCCTGGGGCGAGTCCTACGGCGGCCTGGTCACCACCGCCATCGCCGAGCGGCACCCCGGCCGTATCGACGGCTCGCTGTCCCTGTGCGGCCTCGTCCAGGGCGGCGTCGCCAACTGGAACTCCACGCTGGACCCGGTCTTCGCGCTGAAGACGCTGCTGGCGCCCCGGTCCGGCATCCCGCTGACCGGCTTCGCGGACGGGGACGAGGCGGACCAGGCGGCTGGCCGGCTGGGCACCGCCGTCTCCGGCGCCCAGCGCACCCCGGCCGGGCGGGCGCGGATCGCGCTGGCCGCCGCGCTGCACAACATCCCCGGCTGGAACGATCCGGAACAGGACCGCCCCGCGCCGCACGACTACCCGGCACAGCAGGCCAACCAGTACCGGGCGGTCAGCACGATGCTGCTGGACGCCGCCTTCCGGCGCCGCCAGGAGGCCGAGCAGCGGGCCGACGGGAACATGTCCTGGAACACGAGCGTGGACTACGCGGCGATGCTGCGCAGGTCATCCGGTTTCAAGGAGGTCGACGCGCTCTACAGGTCGGCGGGGCTGTCGCTGCGCGACGACCTCCGTACGCTCGCCGACGCGCCCCGCGTCAAGGCCGATCCCGCCGCCGTCCGCTACATGACCCGCAACATCGCCTTCACCGGGCAGCTGCGCACCCCGCAGCTGGACGTGCACACCACCGGCGATCCGCTGGTCCCGGTCCAGGTCACCTCGGCGCACCAGCGCGCCGTCACGGCCGCCGGATCCGGGGCGCTGCTGCGCCAGGGATTTGTCGACAACGCCGGTCACTGCGCGTTCACCCCCGCCGAGCAGCTCGCGGCCCTGCACACGGTCGACCATCGGGTGACCACCGGGCATTGGGGCGACACCTCGCCCGGCGCGCTCAACACGGAGGCACGGCGGTCCGACCCGACGACGGAGGCGCGTTACCTGGCCTTCCGCCCGGGACCGTATCCGCGTCCCTACGATCTGGCGCACCCGGGCGACGGGCAGTAGGGCGCGCGGCGGGGCGGTCAGCGGCCCAGTGCCTTCGCCAGTTCGTCCTTGGTCATCGAGGAGCGGCCGTCGATGTTCTTCTGCTTTGCCTCGTTGTAGAGCTGGTCCTTCGTCGGGCCCTTGGGGCCCGTGCGGTTGCCGGAGCGCTGCCCGCCGCGTTCCGGCGCGGACTTCGTGTCCTGGGTGGAGGTCCTGCTCGCCGACTTCGACTCGCCGGAGCGGGCCCGCTCCTTGTTGACCGTCCGCGCGGCGATCTCCTTCGCCCGCCCGGAGGAGGTACCGCGCTGCTCGGCGCCTTCCTTGATGTGCTCGTACTGCCGTTCGCGCTTCGCGTTGGAGCCGCTGGGCATCACGCGCCCCTTTCCGTACCGCGGAACGCGCCTCGCGTTCCGCTCGGCTTCCTTTCCGCCACCCGAGTGCCCGGCACGGCGGCCGTCAATCACGCCGCGCGGCCGCGTCCCAGTCCAGCGTGGCGACCGTGCAGATGCGGGTGTTCATGTTCCGTTCCATCATGCGCAGCGCCGCGTCGGCGAGGTCGGGGTGGATGGGGGCGACCGCGTCGTCCGGGACGGTGACCTTCAGGTGCCGGATGTGCGCGTCCAGCGCGGAGTACATCACGCACTGCTCGGTGACCTGGCCGCACAGCACGACGTGGTCGATGCCGAGCTGGGAGAGCAGGTACGCCAGCGGCGTCTCGTAGAAGATCGAGTGCCGGGCCTTGACGATGAACAGCGAGGAGTCGTCGGGGCGGATCGGGTCCACCAGTTCCGCGTGCGGCCCGGCGAGCGCGGTCTGCAGGATCTCGCCGTGGTGCGAGCGCCACTCGCCGAAGTTGTCGTTGGCGTAGATCACCGGTACGCCGTCCTCGCGCGCCCGTTCGATGAGCCGGACGACGGCGGGCAGCGCCTCGCGCACCGAGGACAGCAGCAGATCGGCGTCCTCGTGGTCGTAGGTGTTGATCATGTCGATGACGATGAGGGCGGTGTGACTCACGCCTCCAGGGTTCACCGCACGCGCGCGGTTCTCACCTCGGGGCCGCGGGCCGGCGGGCCTCGGGTCCCGGGCCGGCGGACGGCGCACGCCGTGGCCGCGGCCGCTCGCCCGATTGGCGGGTGTGAGCGGCCTGTCGGCGGGCACCCGGCCGCATCAGGGGCAACCCTGGAGGCATTCATCACGGGGCCCCGGGCACCGGGCACCGACGGCGGGAGGACCCATGGGCGTACAGCGGCTGATCCGCGACTGGCCCGTGTACCGGCAGCTCACCGGCAAGGACCCGCTCGGCCGCGGACGCGCCGCGATGTCCGCGTACACCGAGGAACTGCGCCCGCGTACGGACACCGCCGACCGGGTGGTGCAGTCGGTCTGTCCGTACTGCGCGGTCGGCTGCGGCCAGCAGGTGTACGTCAAGGACGAGCGCGTCGTCCAGATCGAGGGCGACCCCGACTCCCCCATCAGCCGGGGGCGGCTGTGCCCCAAGGGTTCGGCGACGCTCCAGCTGACGACGGGCGACGCACGCCGCCACCAAGTGCTGTACCGGCGTCCGCACGGCACCGACTGGGAGCCGCTCGACCTCGACACCGCCATGGACATGATCGCCGACCGGGTCATCGAGACCCGCCGCGAGACCTGGGAGTGGGAGGTCGACGGCAAGCGCGTGGCCCGTACGCTCGGCATCGCCAGCCTCGGCGGCGCGACGCTCGACAACGAAGAGAACTATCTGATCAAGAAGTTGCTGACCGGGCTCGGCATCGTCCAGGTGGAGAACCAGGCGCGGGTCTGCCACAGCTCCACGGTCGCCGGGCTCGGCACGTCCTTCGGGCGCGGCGGCGCGACCACCTTCATGCAGGACCTCCAGCACGCCGACTGCATCGTCATCGAGGGCTCCAACTTCGCCGAGGCGCACCCGGTCGGCTTCCAGTGGGTCATGGAGGCCAAGGCCCGCGGCGCGACGGTCATCCACGTCGACCCGCGCTTCACGCGCACCAGCGCCCTCGCCGACCTGCACGTACCGCTGCGGGCCGGCACGGACATCGCGTTCCTCGGCGGGATCATCAACCACGTACTGACCGAGGGCAAGGAGTTCCGCGACTACGTCCTGGCGTACACCAACGCCGCCACCCTGGTCGGCGAGGACTTCCAGGACACCGAGGACCTGGACGGGATCTTCTCGGGCCTGGACGAGGAGAAGCACCGCTACGAAGCGGAGACCTGGCAGTACCAGGGCGCCGACGTACAGGCGCCCTCGGGCGACGTGGAACAGCGGCACGACGAACGGCTGCAGAAGGACCCCGAGACCGGGCGCCACCTCCACACGGCGGGGCACGCCGAGACCCACGGCTCGGGCGGCCCCCAGGCCGAGTCCCGCGCCGAGCAGGACCCGACGCTGCAGCACCCGCGCTGCGTCTTCCAGCTCCTCAAGCGCCACTACGCGCGCTACACCCCCGACATGGTTGCGGAGATCTGCGGCGTGCCGCGGGAGACATTCCTGCGCGTCTGCGAAGCCCTCACCGAGAATTCCGGCCCGGACCGCACCAGCGCTTTCGTGTACGCGGTGGGCTGGACGCAGCACACGGTGGGCTCGCAGTACATTCGCGCGGCGAGCGTCCTGCAATTGCTGCTGGGCAACATCGGGCGGCCCGGCGGCGGAATTCAGGCACTGCGCGGCCACGCCTCCATCCAGGGCTCCAGCGACATTCCCACCCTCTTCAACCTCCTGCCCGGATATCTGCCGATGCCGCACGCCCACGCGCACGAGGATCTCGATACGTTCGTCACGGCGAGCCGTACGGACAAGGGATTCTGGAGCAATATGCGGGCGTATCTCGTCAGCCTGCTGAAGGCGTACTACGGTGACGCGGCGACGCCCGACAACGACTTCTGCTTCGACCACCTGCCGCGGCTGACCGGCTCGCACGGCGCGTACGACATCGTCCTCGCGCAGCTCGACGGCGCCTGCAAGGGCTACTTCCTGATGGGCGAGAACCCGGCCGTCGGCTCCGCCAACACCCGCCTGCAACGCCTCGGCATGGCCAACCTCGACTGGCTGGTGGTCCGGGACTTCTCCCTCATCGAATCGGCGACGTGGTGGCAGGACGGCCCGGAGATCGAGTCCGGTGAACTGCGCACCGAGGACATCGGCACGGAGGTGTTCTTCCTCCCCGCCGCCTCGCACACCGAGAAGTCCGGCTCCTTCACCAACACCAACCGCTGGCTCCAGTGGCACCACGCCGCGGTCGAGCCGGACGGCGACGCGCGCAGCGACCTGTGGTTCATGTACCACCTGGGGCGCCGCATCAAGGAGAAGCTGGCCGCCTCCACCGACCCGATGGACCGCGCGATCCAGGACCTGGCCTGGGACTATCCCGTACAGGGCGAGCTGGACGAGCCGGTCGCCGACGCCGTACTGGCCGAGATCAACGGCCGCGGCCCGGACGGCGCGCCGCTCTCGGCGTACACCCAGCTCGCGGACGACGGCTCGACGAGCTGCGGCTGCTGGATCTACTGCGGGGTGTACGCGGACGGCGTGAACCAGGCCGACCGCCGCAAGCCGCATACCGAACAGGACTGGGTCGCCTCGGAATGGGCCTGGGCCTGGCCCGCCAACCGCCGCATCCTCTACAACCGCGCCTCGGCCCGCCCCGACGGCACGCCCTGGAGCGAGCGCAAGGCGTACATCTGGTGGGACGCCGAGGCGGGCAAGTGGACCGGCCGCGACGTACCGGACTTTGTACCCGACAAGGAGCCCGGGTACGTGCCCCCGGACGGCGCCGAGGGGCCCGAAGCCCTCCGCGGCGACGACCCGTTCATCATGCAGGCCGACGGCAAGGGCTGGCTGTTCGCGCCCGCCGGGCTGCTGGACGGGCCGCTGCCCACGCACTACGAGCCGCAGGACTCGCCGTTCACCAACGCCCTGTACCCGTCCCGGTCCCGCTCGCCCGCGCGCCAGGTCTACCAGCGCCCCGGCAACCGCTACCACCCCAGCGGCGACGAGCCCGGCGCGGAGACCTACCCCTACGTAGTCACCACGTACCGCCTCACCGAGCACTTCACCGCGGGCGGCATGAGCCGCTGGTCGCCGTACCTCTCCGAGCTCCAGCCGGAGTTCTTCTGCGAGATCTCCCCGGAGCTGGCGGCGGAGCGGGGCCTCACGCACACCGGCTGGGCCACGGTCATCACGGCCCGCAACGCCATCGAGGCACGAGTCCTGGTCACCGAGCGGATGAAGCCGCTGACCGTACAGGGCCGCACGGTGCACCAGATCGGCCTGCCGTTCCACTGGGGCCCCAACGGCACGGTCACCGGCGACGCGGCCAACGAGCTGGTGGCCATCGCGCTGGATCCCAACGCGCACATCCAGGAGGACAAGGCGCTGACCGCCGACATCCGACCCGGCCGCCGGCCGCGCGGCCCCGACCTGCCGCGGCTGGTCGCCGACTACCGGCGGCGCGCCGGGATCACCGAGCTCACGGGAAGCGAGCAGCAGTCATGACCGGCGTCTTCTTCGAGACCGGCAGCCTCTTCAGCGGCCCGGAGCCGGACCCTGCCGGGGACGCGGGTCACCCGGACCCGCCCGACCGGGTCGGCTTCTTCACCGACACCTCCGTCTGCATCGGCTGCAAGGCGTGCGAGGTGGCGTGCAAGGAGTGGAACGCGATCCCCGAGGACGGCCTGTCGCTCACCGGCATGTCGTACGACAACACCCAGGGCCTCGGCGCCTCCACCTGGCGACACGTCGCCTTCATCGAACAGTCGGCGCCGCGCCGGGTACCGGCGGACCCACCCGCGCCGGACGGCCGTACGGAACTCCCGCTCACCGAGGCGGACCCGCAGCGGCCCGCCGGGGACATGCGCTGGCTGATGTCCTCCGACGTCTGCAAGCACTGCACGCACGCGGCCTGCCTGGACGTCTGCCCGACCGGCTCGCTGTTCCGCACCGAGTACGGCACGGTCGTGGTCCAGGAGGACATCTGCAACGGCTGCGGTTACTGCGTACCGGCCTGCCCGTACGGCGTGATCGAACAGCGCGCGGACGACGGCCGGGCCTTCAAATGCACGATGTGCTACGACCGGCTCGGCGCCGGCCAGGAACCGGCCTGCGCCAAGGCCTGCCCCACCGACTCGATCCAGTTCGGCCCGCTGGAGGAACTGCGCGAGCGAGCCGCCCTCCGCGTCGACCAGCTCCAGGAAGCGGGCGTATCCGGCGCCCGGCTGTACGGCCACGACCCGGAGGACGGCGTCGGCGGCGACGGCGCGTTCTTCCTCCTCCTGGACGAGCCGGAGGTGTACGGACTGCCACCGGACCCGGTGGTCACCACGCGCGACCTGCCGGCGATGTGGAAACACGCGGGCGCGGCGGCCCTGTCCCTGGCGGCGGGCGCCGCGGTCTCATTCCTCCTGCCCGCGCTCCCGACCCTGCGACGGAAGGGACGGCGATGAGCGGCACCCGTGCCCGGCCCCATAAGGACGGGCGGCGCAAGGGCGAGCAACTGATGGTCCCCCGGGCCGAGTTCGACTCGTACTACGGACGGCCCGTCATCAAGGCCCCGGCGTGGGAGGCCCGGGACATCGCCGGGTACTTCTTCACGGGCGGCCTGGCCGGCGCCGGCTCCGTACTGGCCGCAGGCGCCCACTTGACCGACCGCCCCACCATGGCGAAGGCACTCAAGCTCTCCTCCCTCGCGGCAATCTCCCTCTCCACCGCAGCCCTCATCCACGACCTGGGCCGCCCCGACCGCTTCCTCAACATGCTGCGGGTGTGCAAACCGACCTCCCCGATGAGCGTGGGCTCGTGGCTGCTGGCGGGGTACGGGCCGCTGGCGGGCGCGGCGGCGGCGAGCGCGGTGACCGGCCGGCTGCCGCGG
>NZ_JBEPFC010000081.1:0-30979 GCF_040301705.1 Streptomyces sp. NPDC000151
CCCACCCCGGCCCCCAACACCCGGCGTCCCTCCCCCCCCCCCGCCAAACCCCCGGCCCCCCCCCCCCGCCCCCCGCCCCCCCCCCCCCCCCCCGGGGGCACCCCCCCGCCGCTCTGTACGCAGGGGCCGCTAGGCGGTCTCCGCCGGGGCCGTCAGCACGGCCGGGCGGCGGCTGGCGATGACCTTCCTGGCGAGCGCGCGCGGGCTGGTGAGGAAGCCCCAGCCCCACGACATGTGCATGGTCGCCAGCGCGACGGGGATCTGGGCGCGGGCCTTCAGGGGCAGCCCCTTGCCGGCCGGGACGGAGCCCGCCGCGATGGCCGCGAGGTAGGCGCCCGGGACGACGAAGCCCCACGGCGTCACTGCCGCGCCGACCACGATGCCCGCGGCGATCGCGCAGACCGCGGCCGGCGGCGCGAGGTAGCGCAGATTGATCGACCCTGAGTGGTAGCGCGCGACGACGTGCCGCCACTTGCCGTAGTCCTTGTACTGCTTGGCCAGCGCCTTGACGTTGGGCCGCGGCCGGTACTGCACCTTCAGCTCGGGCGAGAACCAGATCAGCCCGCCCGCCTCGCGGATGCGGAAGTTCAGCTCCCAGTCCTGCGCGCGGATGAACTCGATGTTGTACCCGTCCTGCTGCTCCAGCGCCTCGCGCCGGAAGACACCCAGGAAGACGGTCTCGGCGGGGCCTGCCTGTCCGCCGGTGTGGAACGCCGCGTTGCCCACCCCGATCTTCGAGGTCATGGCGGCGGCGACGGCCTGCTCCCAGGCGTTCTCGCCCTCGGCGTTCATGATGCCGCCGACGTTCTGCGCGCCGGTCTCCTCCAGGAGGCGGACCGCGGTCGCGATGTAGTTGCGCGACAGCATGCCGTGGCCGTCCACCCGCACCACGATGGGGTGCCGGGACGCCTTGATCGCGGCATTCAGCGCAGCGGGCGTACGCCCGGTCGGGTTGGGCACGGTGTGGACCCGCGGGTCCTCCCGTACCAGCTCGGCGGCGATCTCGTCGGTGCGGTCCGTGGACGGCCCGAGCGCGATCACCACCTCCATCTCGCCGTCGTACTCCTGCTCCAGGATGTGGCGCACGGAGTCGCGCAGATGACGTTCCTCATTGAGCACCGGCATGATCACGGAGACTGCGGGGTGCTGGCTCGGCGTGGCGTTCATCGGTGTTCACGTTACCGCGAACGGGCGTACGGGGCCGACGGCAGCCGAGTGGCGCGGTGGACCGGTGCGGCGTGTGATGACAGTCAGCCGATCATACGGACGTACTGTCATTTTTTCCCCGTGTCTACGAGGAGGTGCCCTCTATGCCCGAGCCGCCCCGCACCCTCCCCCTCCCCGCACCCGGCAGGCGGCGCCGGAGAACGCGGTGGATCGTGCGGGCGACCGCCGGCGTCTCCGTCCTCCTGCTGGCCGCGAGCGGCGTCGGCCACGCGATGGTGGCCGGGGTCAACGAGGGCATCTCCCGGGTGGACGCCTTCAAGGACATGGGCAAGCGGCCCCGGGCCGGCTCGGGGGACGGGATGAACTTCCTGGTCGCGGGCACCGACGGCCGGGACCGGCTGTCGGCGGCGGAGAAGGAGAAGTACCACCTCGGCGGTGCGCCCTGTCACTGCACCGACACGGTCATGCTCGTCCACCTCTCGGCGGCCCGGGACCGGGCGAGCGTGATCAGCCTGCCCCGCGACTCCTTCGTCGAGGCGCCCGAGCGCAAGGACGAGAAGACCGGGCGTACGGTGCCGGCCCACCCGATCAAGCTGAACGCGGCGTACGCGGAGGGCGGCCCCAACCTCACCGTCCGCACCGTGGAACACATGACCGGGGTGCACATCGACCACTACCTGGAGGTCGACTTCACCAGCTTCATGAAGACCGTGGACGCGGTCGGCGGCGTGCGGGTGTGCACCACCCGGCCGCTGAAGGACCGCTACTCCGGGCTGGACCTGCCCAAGGGGGCCAGCGAGCTGAACGGCGGCCAGGCGCTCCAGTACGTCCGCGCCCGGCACCTCGACGGCGGCTCCGACCTGGGCCGCATGCAGCGCCAGCAGCGCTTCCTGGTCGCCCTGCTGCACAAGATCACCGACTCGGACGCGCTGGTGAACCCGGTGACGTTCAAGCGGATCACCTCGACCCTGCTGGACTCGCTGCGCGCCGACGCGGGCTTCGGGACCCGCGAGATGGTCGCGCTCGGGCAGGCGCTGCGCGGCTTCAAGCCCTCCTCCTCGGAGTTCGCCTCCGTCCCCATCAGCGACATCAGCTACTCCGTGCCGAACGTCGGGTCGACGGTGAAGTGGGACGAGGAGCGCGCGAAGAAGCTCTTCGCGGCCGTCCGCGCCGACCGCCCGCTGGCCGTGCACAAGAAGCACAAGGACCGCGCGACCGTGGTGGACGTGCCGCCGGACGAGATCCGGGTCCAGGTCGACAACGGCACCCGCACCCGCGGCCACGCGGCGCGGGCCGACAAGGCGCTGCGCGCGACCGGCTTCGCGACCACCGGCACGCCCCGCAACGCCCCGGCACCCGCCGACCGCACGGTGATCAGCTACGACCCGCGCTGGAACCGTTCGGTACGGACGCTGGCCGCCGCGCTGCCCGGCGCGAAACTGCGCCCGGTGCCGGGCCAGGGCCCGGTCCTGCGGGTCACCCTCGGCCCCGACCACAAGGGCGTCCACAAGGTGCGCGCCGAGGACCCCGCACCCGGCTCCGCCGATGCGCAGCCGGTCACGGGGGACGAGGAGGAGTGCCGGTAGCCCTCAGGACGGGCAGCGCTCAGGGCAGGCAGCCCTCGGGCCTGCGGTTCAGCCCTCGTCGACGCCGTCGGCGGCGCGGCGCTGCCGCAGCTCCATGATGGCGCGGCGCCGGGCGAGCCGGTGCGTGCGACGGATCTGCGCCTCCTGATAGCGCCGCTTGTCGCGCTCGGTCTCGGGGATCACCGGCGGTACCCGGCGCGGCTTGCCGTCCCCGTCGACGGCGGCGAAGACCAGGTACGCGGAGCCGACCTGCTGGGCGGGCGTGGACTCGTTCCAGCGCTCGGCCAGTACCCGTACACCGACCTCCATGGAGGACCGCCCGGTCCAGTTCACCTGAGCCTTCACATGCACAAGGTCACCGACCCTGACCGGCTCCAGGAACACCATCTCGTCCATGGAGGCCGTGACGGCGGGGCCGCCGGAGTGCCGGCCGGCCACCGCGCCCGCCGCGTCATCCACCAGCTTCATGATCACGCCGCCGTGGACGGTGCCGAGCAGATTGGTGTGGCTCGCGTCCATGATGTGGCTGAGTGTCGTGCGCGAGACGGAGGTGGGCTTGCCCGGGAGGCTACCCTCCGAGCCGTCGGTGACGAGGTCGCTCATACGTCCACCCTATGCACCCCACCGGACACCTTCTGCCCGAGACGGTCACGGACCTCACCGACCGGTCCGCTTTGCTCCCCTTTCGCCCCATTACAGGTGCAATCGCGGGCAAACATGCGCCCCGCCCGTCCCGAATCGTCGCTTCCCGTCCCGCGCGGCCCAATCGTCGCGCCCTCCCCTTTATGCCGCGTCACTTTGCATCAGCTCTGCAACAGCCGCGGTCCGATCCCGTCCCCGCCCTGTATGGCGGGGTGTACCGGCAGGCACACTTTGCTCCATGAACGAGTGGCGCGACGGGCTCCCCCGTGACGACGACAGGAACCGGTACGGACGCGGCAGCAGCAGCGACCGTCCGGAGGGCGCGCGCGCCATGCGACAGGTGCGCCGGCAGCCCACCGGCGGTTACGGCGAGCCGCCGCTGCCGCCCGGCATGTCGCCGCGCCGCCAGGGCGTCCCGCCGCAGCCGGGCCACGACGGCGGCCACGGCGGCGGTCACTACGACGACGGCTACAACACCGGCCAGGTCTACGGCGGCGGCCACGGTGGCGGCGGCGGTTACGGCGACGACGGCTACCGCCCCCGCCCCAACTGGGGCCGCCGCATCAAGCGCACCCTGATCACCGTGATCGTCGTGCTGCTGGTCGCCTCGGTCGGCACGTACTTCTGGGCCGACTCCAAGATGCGCAAGGAGGTCGACCTCAGCAAGGTGATCGACCGCCCCGAGGAGGGCGACGGCACCAACTACCTGATCGTCGGCTCCGACAGCCGCGAGGGGATGTCCGCGCAGCAGAAGAAGGACCTGCACACGGGCTCCGCCGACGGCAAGCGCACCGACTCGATGATGATCCTGCACACGGGCTCCAACGGCCCGACGCTGATCTCGCTGCCGCGCGACTCCAACATCACGATCCCGCAGTTCCGCGGTTCCGAGTCCGGCAAGATGCAGGCCGCGATGGGCGCCAACAAGCTCAACGCCGCGTACTCCATCGACGGCCCCCAGCTGCTGGTGCGCACCGTGGAGTACAACACCGGGCTGCACATCGACCACTACGCCGAGATCGGCTTCGCCGGCTTCGCGAACATCGTGGACGCCATCGGCGGCGTCGACATGAAGCTCGACAAGGGCTTCAAGGACAAGTGGTCCGGCGCCGACTTCAAGGCCGGCGAGCAGACGCTGAACGGCCAGCAGGCCCTGGCGTACGTCCGTACCCGGCACGCCTTCGCCGGCAGCGACCTGGACCGCACGAAGAACCAGCAGAAGTTCCTCTCGACGCTGGCCCACCAGGTGGCCTCGCCGGGCACGCTCCTGAACCCCTTCGCGCTCTACCCGGCCATGGGCGCGGGCCTGGACACCCTGGTCGTCGACAAGGACATGGGCCCCTACTCGCTCGGCAAGATGTTCTTCGCGCTGAAGAACGTCACCAGCAAGGGCGGCGACGGAAAGTCCATGAACATGCCGGTCTCCGGCAGCGTCGGCGGCAACCTCCAGTGGGACATGCCGAAGGTCAAGCAGCTGGTCGGCGAGCTGAAGAACGACGACCCGGTCACGGTCACCGCGGACCAGTGACCCGCTCCGGACCATGAGAAGGCCCCGGCTCCCCTCGAGGAGCCGGGGCCTTCTCGTGTGCCCTGTACGACGCCGTTACGGCAGGTTGCGGGCCATGACGATGCGCTGGACCTGGTTAGTGCCCTCGTAGATCTGGGTGATCTTCGCGTCGCGCATCATGCGCTCCAGCGGGTAGTCACGGGTGTAGCCGTAACCGCCGAGCAGCTGGACGGCGTCGGTCGTGATCTCCATGGCCGCGTCGGAGGCGTAGCACTTGGCGGCGGCGCCGAAGAAGGTGAGGTCCTCGGCCTTGCCGCCGGCGGAGATCCGCTCGGACTTGGCAGCGGCCGCGTAGGTGAGCTGGCGGGCCGCCTCCAGCTTCATGGCCATGTCGGCGAGCATGAACTGCACGCCCTGGAAGTCGCCGATCGGCTTGCCGAACTGCTTGCGCTCCTGGACGTAGCCCTTGGCGTAGTCCAGCGCGCCCTGGGCGATGCCCAGCGCCTGGGCCGCGATGGTGATGCGGGTGTGGTCCAGCGTCTTCATCGCGGTGGCGAAGCCGGTGCCCTCCGCGCCGATCATGCGGTCGGCGGGGATGCGCACGTTGTCGAGGTAGACCTCGCGGGTCGGCGAGCCCTTGATGCCCAGCTTCTTCTCCGGAGCGCCGAAGGAGACGCCCTCATCGCCCTTCTCCACCACGAAGGCGGAGATGCCCTTGGAGCGCTTCTCCGGGTCGGTGACCGCCATGACGGTGTAGTACTCGGAGACGCCCGCGTTGGTGATCCAGCGCTTCACACCGTTGAGGACGTAGTGGTCGCCGTCACGCACGGCCTTGGTCTTCATACCCGCCGCGTCCGAGCCCGCGTCCGGCTCGCTCAGGCAGTACGAGAACATCGCGTCGCCCGATGCCAGCGGGCCGAGGTACTTCTTCTTCAGCTCCTCGGAGCCGGAGAGGATCACCGGCAGCGAGCCGAGCTTGTTCACGGCGGGGATCAGGGAGGACGAGGCGCAGACGCGGGCCACCTCCTCGATGACGATCACGGTCGCCAGCGCGTCGGCGCCGGCGCCGCCGTAGGACTCCGGTACATGCACGGCGTGCAGGTCGTTGGCGACCAGGGCGTCCAGCGCCTCCTGCGGGAAGCGGGCCTCCTCGTCCACCGCGGTGGCGACCGGTGCGATCTTCGCCTCGGCGAGCGCGCGCACCGACTCACGGAGCATGTCGTGCTCCTCAGCCGGCCGGTACAGATCGAAATCGGCGTTTCCCGCCAAGGTCTCTCATCTCCCCTGAGTGCTAACTACCGTTAAGTAACCTGTCGCGTTTCCCTGGATTCTAGAGGCGGAGCGCCTTGTGGGGTACGTGAGGTTGCCGACAACGGCCGAATCGCCGCACCCCGTGTCCCAGCTATGCTCGGCCCCGCAGCAGACTTCGTTCGCACCTGGAGCGTCCATGCCCCTCAAGATCACCGTGATCGGCACCGGCTACCTCGGCGCCACGCACGCCGCCGCCATGGCCGAGCTCGGCTTCGAGGTGCTGGGGCTCGACGTCGTGCCCGAGAAGATCGAGATGCTCGGCCGCGGCGAGGTGCCGCTGTACGAGCCGGGCCTGGAGGAGCTGCTGCGCAAGCACGTCGCCGGCCTCCCCGGGTCCAGCGGACGGCTGCGGTTCACCACGTCATGGGAAGAGGCCGGCGCCTTCGGCGACGTGCACTTCGTGTGCGTGAACACCCCGCAGAAGCACGGCGAGTACGCCTGTGACATGTCCTACGTCGACAGCGCCTTCGAGTCGCTCGCGCCGCACCTGACGCGGCCCACGCTGGTCGTCGGCAAGTCCACCGTGCCGGTGGGCAGCGCGGCGCGGCTCGCCAAGCGGCTGGCCGAGCTGGCGCCGGCCGGCGAGGAGGCGGAGCTGGCCTGGAACCCGGAGTTCCTGCGCGAGGGCTTCGCGGTCCAGGACACCCTGCACCCCGACCGGCTCGTGGTCGGCGTGGCCAGCGAGCGCGCCGAGTCGCTGCTGCGCGAGGTGTACGCCACACCGCTGGCCGAGGGCTCGCCGTGGGTCGTGATGGACTACCCGACCGCCGAGCTGGTCAAGACCGCCGCGAACTCCTTCCTCGCGACCAAGATCTCCTTCATCAACGCGATGGCCGAGATCTGCGAGGCGGCCGACGGCGACGTGCTGAAGCTGGCCGAGGCGATCGGCCACGACGAGCGGATCGGCAAGAAGTTCCTGCGCGCCGGGGTCGGCTTCGGCGGCGGCTGCCTGCCGAAGGACCTGCGTGCCTTCATGGCCCGCGCCGGCGAGCTGGGCGCCGACCAGGCGCTGACCTTCCTGCGCGAGATCGACTCGATCAACATGCGCCGCCGCGGCCACATGGTGGAGCTGGCGCGCGAGGCGGTCGGCGGCGGCTTCCTCGGCAAGCGGGTCGCCGTGCTGGGCGCGACCTTCAAGCCGGACTCCGACGACGTGCGGGACTCCCCCGCGCTGAACGTCGCGGGCCAGATCCACCTCCAGGGCGGCCAGGTGACCGTGTACGACCCCAAGGGCATGGAGAACGCCCGCCGGGTCTTCCCGACGCTGGGGTACGCGCCGACCGCCATGGACGCCGCGCGCGGCGCCGACGTCGTGCTGCACCTGACCGAGTGGCGGGAGTTCCGCGAGCTGGACCCGGCGACGCTGGGCGAGGTCGCGGCCCACCGCCGCATCCTGGACGGCCGCAACGCGCTGGACCCGGAGCTGTGGCGCAAGGCGGGCTGGACGTACCGGGCGCTGGGGCGGCCGCGCGCCTAACTCTGGGCCTTCCGGGCCCTGTACGTACGCATCTTGGCCCGGCTGCCGCAGAGCGCCATGGAGCACCAGCGGCTGCGGCCGGCCGGGCTGCGGTCGTAGTAGACCCACTCGCAGTCGTGCGCCTCGCAGGCCTTGAGGCGGCGCCAGCTGCCGTCGGCGGCCGCGGTGGCGATGCCCGCGGCGATCCGGGCGGTCAGCGCGGCGACGCCGGTGAGCCCGGGCGCCGGACCCAGTGCGGCCTCGCCTCGTCCGTCCACGGTGAGCGTCAGCGGCGCCGCGGCGAGCAGCGCGCCCAGCTCGCGTGCGGTCTCCTCGGGCAGGTCGTGCCCCGTGTGGGCGAGGCAGGCGGCACGCAGGGCTTCGCGCAGCCGCTGGACGGCGGCCACTTCACGTTTCCCGGCGGGAGCCGGCGGCAACCCGTGCTCGCGCAGGAACGCGGCGAGTCCGCCGGGCGCGGCCAGCGCGTCCTGCCCGCTCTCGATGTCCAGGGTGTTCGCCAGGTCCTGGACCAGGGCCAGGGAAGGCGGCGCGCTACGGTCGGCCACCCTTGCCACGTTACCGGCTGAGGGCCATCATGCAGTAACGAAGTTACCGCTAAACCGTCGCAGGAGGTAACACCATGGCCATCGCTCAGTACGGCGTCGTCGTGCTCGACGCTCCCGACCCGAAGGCCCTCGCCGAGTTCTACGCCGGCCTGCTCGGCTGGCAGGTCGGCGAGCTCGAGGGCGACTGGATCGAGGTGGCCGGGCCGCAGGGGCGGATGCTCGCCTTCCAGAAGGCACCCGACCTGGTGCCGCCGGACTGGCCCAGCGGTGAGCGCTCCCAGCAGCTGCACCTGGACTTCCGGGTGCCGCGGGCGCAGATCGAGGAGGCGGAGCGCGAGGCGCTGGAGCTCGGCGCGAAGCTGGTCCAGCACGACGAGGGCAAGCGCGACTTCCGCGTCTACCTCGACCCGGCGGGGCACCCGTTCTGTCTGTGCCTGCACTGAGCACAGCCACCCTGGCGGGGCGGGCGGGGGTCACCCGCCCGCCCCGCTTTCAGGTCCAGGCCCAGTGCAGCCGGGTCATCCGGTCCCGCCGGTCCGCCCGGTCCAGCCGGTCGATGGTCGCCGTCGACGGCCCGCGGCGGTGCCGGGCCTCGCGCGCGGCGAACTCCGCGCCGCGCATCGCGCGCAGGGCATTGCCCCAGGTCAGCCCGGCCAGGTCGGCGAAGGACCAGCCGCGGCTGATCAGTTCGGCGATCAGCCGCGGGTAGCCGGAGACGTCCTCCAGGCCCTGCGGCCGTCCCTCGGCCGGGTCGGTGTCGAAGCCGGCGCCCAGGCCGACGTGCGCCGCGCCCGCCACGTTCCGTACGTGGTCGAGGTGGTCGGCGACGTCCTCCACGGTCGCCACGCCCACCGGCCCGGTGACCCGCTGCGGGGCGAAGGTGACCATGCAGATCCCGCCGTTGCGGGGCAGCTGCGCGAGCACGTCGTCGGGCACGTTGTGCCGGTGATTGGTGAGGTTCCGGGCGGCCGTCCGGTTCAGGAAGACCGGCGCCTTGGTGATGGCCAGCGTGTGGCGCATCGCGTCGACCGAGGCGTACGAGAGGTCGATGAGCATCCCGAGGCGGTTCATCTCCCGGACCACCTCCTCGCCGAAGGCGGTGAGGCCGCCCGCGCACGGGGTGTCGGCCGCCGCGTCCGCCCAGGGGGTGTTGCGGTCCGGCGTGAGCAGCATCGAGCGCACGCCCAGGGTGTGCAGGGCGCGCAGCGCGCCGAGCGAGCTGTCGATGATCTGGCCGCCGGCCGAGCCGAGCAGACAGGCGATGCGGCCCCGGTTGCGGCACTCGGTGACGTCGTCGGCGGACATCGCCAGGCGCAGCGCTTCGGGGTAGGCGCGCACCAGCTGGTACACGAAGTCGATCTGTTCGAGGGTGGCGCTGATGGCGTGGTCGCCGCTGAGCGCGGTGGGCACCTGCACGGACCAGAACTGCGCGCCGACGCGGCCCTGCTGCAGCCGGGGGATGTCGGTGCTGACGGCGGGTTCGCCGTAGTCGAGGTCGTAGTAGTGACCCGGCGTCAGGTCGTCGCCGTGGTGCAGCCGCAGCGCCCAGGGCAGGGCGTTGTGGCCGTCGAAGACGGGGTGCGCGGCGAGCAGCGCGTGCGCGCGGGAGAGCGGGTCGCGGCGCAGCGGCGGGTCGGCGGGGCGCCCGAGTGATCCGTACGGGGAGTGGGCGTCCTCGGCGGCGCCGAGATCCCCGGCGGCACCGGTGAGGTCTGCGGCTTCCAGATCGGGGGCGAGGTCGGCCATGGTCGGAGCTCCTGGATCGGTGGCAGTAGGGCCACGGTGACACGGGAGATCCACTTCTTCGCGGTGGATGGTGCGTACGGGGCATCGGCGTCACACGCATGGCCACGCGCCCTTGTACGCACCGGACTCCGGCAGCCGTACGGCCGGCCGGAACCGGCCGTACGGTGCGGATGTCCGCCGTCAGCCGTCCAGCTGACCGATCGTCGCGTTCGACGGGCCGCGGCGCTCCTGGATGCCGCGCGCGGCGGTCTCCGCGTCGCGCAGCGTGCGGACCGCGTTCTGCCAGGTGAGCTTGGCGAGGTCGGCCTCGGACCACTTGCGGTCCAGCAGCTCCGCGATCAGATTCGGATAGCCCGCGACGTCGGTGAGGCCGTCCGGAGTGAAGGCCGTGCCGTCGTAGTCGCCGCCGACCCCGATGTGGTCGACGCCGGCGACCTCGCGCATGTGGTCGAGGTGATCGGCGACGGTGGCGGCGGTGGCCACCGGGCGGGGGTTGGCCGCCTCGAAGGCGCGCTGCACCTTCATGCCGGCCTCGGTGGTGTCGAGGTGGTGCAGGCCGTGCGCGCGCATGTTCTCGTCGGCGCGCTTCGTCCACTCCCCGGCCTCGGGCAGCACGAACTTCGGTACGAAGGTGGCCATCGCGACGCCGCCGTTGGCGGGCAGCTGCGCGAGCACGTCGTCGGGGATGTTGCGCGGGTGGTCGCAGACGGCGCGCGCGGAGGAGTGCGAGAAGACCACCGGCGCCTCGGTGACCCGCAGCGCGTCCCGCATCGTGTCGGCGGAGACGTGGCTGAGGTCGACCAACATGCCGAGCCGGTTCATCTCGCGCACGACCTCCTCGCCGAAGGCGGTGAGGCCGTTCGCGCGCGGTTCGTCGGTCGCCGAGTCCGCCCACGCGATGTTGTCGTTGTGCGTGAGCGTCATGTACCGGACGCCGAGCGCGTACAGGGCGCGCAGGGTGGCCAGCGAGCAGTGGATCGAGTGGCCGCCCTCGGCACCCATCAGGGACGCGATCCGCCCCTCGGCGCGGGCCGCCTCCATGTCGTCGGCGGTGAGCGCGCGCCGCAGGTCGCCGGGGTACCGGTCGATCAGCTGCGCCACGCAGTCGACCTGCTCCAGGGTGGCGCTGACCGCCCGGTCGCCGTCGTAGTCGGAGCGTACGTACACCGACCAGAACTGCGCGCCGACGCCGCCGGCGCGCAGCCGCGGGATGTCGGTGTGCAGGTGCGCCGACTGGTCGGTGGCGATGTCGCGCCGGCCGAGGTCGTAGCGGACCTGCTCGCGCAGCGCCCAGGGCAGGTCGTTGTGGCCGTCGACGACGGGCCAGCGGGCGAGCAGGTCGCGGGCCGCCTCGCTCACTTGCCGCTCCCGAAGCCGAAGCCCTCGTTGCCCCCGACCTTGTTCCGCAGCCGCTTGCCCTTCTCGGTGGCCTGCTCGTTCAGCTCCCGCTGGAACTCGCGCATCCGCTCCTGCAGGTCGGCGTCGTGCGCGGCGAGCATCCGGGCGGCGAGCAGACCGGCGTTGCGGGCGCCGCCGACCGAGACGGTGGCGACCGGCACGCCGGCCGGCATCTGCACGATGGACAGCAGCGAGTCCATGCCGTCGAGGTACTTCAGCGGTACGGGCACGCCGATGACCGGCAGCGGCGTGACCGAGGCCAGCATGCCGGGCAGATGGGCCGCTCCCCCGGCACCCGCGATGATCGCCTTCAGACCGCGGCCCGCGGCCTCCTCGCCGTACGCGACCATCTCGCGCGGCATGCGGTGCGCGGAGACGACGTCGACCTCGTAGGGGATCTCGAACTCGTCGAGGGCCTGCGCCGCGGCCTCCATGACGGGCCAGTCGGAGTCGGAGCCCATGACGATGCCGACAACAGGGGAGCTGGAAGTCATTCGGTGATCGTTCCTCGCAGGTAGCCGGCGGCGTGCGCGGCGCGCTCACGCACGTCGGCCAGGTCGTCGCCGTAGGTGTTGACGTGCCCGACCTTACGGCCGGGCTTCACGTCCTTGCCGTACATGTGGATCTTCAGCTGCGGGTCCCGGGCCATGCAGTGCAGGTACGCGCTGTACATGTCCGGGTAGTCGCCGCCGAGCACGTTGGCCATGACGGTCCACTCGGCGCGCGGGCGCGGGTCGCCCAGCGGGAGGTCCAGTACCGCACGGACGTGGTTGGCGAACTGCGAGGTGATCGCGCCGTCCTGGGTCCAGTGCCCGGAGTTGTGCGGGCGCATCGCCAGTTCGTTGACGAGGATGCGGTGGTTTCCCTCGGAATCGACAGCCTCGAACAGCTCGACCGCGAGGTGCCCCGTGACGTCCAGTTCCTTGGCGATGCGCAGGGCCAGCTCCTGGGCCTGCGCCGACAGCTCCTCGGAGAGGCCGGGGGCGGGCGCGATGACCGTGTCGCAGACGCCGTCGACCTGGATGGACTCCACGACCGGGTACGCGACGGCCTGGCCGTGCGGGGAGCGGACGATGTTGGCGGCCAGCTCGCGGGTGAAGTCGACCTTCTCCTCGGCGAGGACGGGCACGCCGGCGCGGAACGGCTCCTCGGCGTCCTTGGCGGATCGTACGAACCACACGCCCTTGCCGTCGTAACCGCCGCGGACCGTCTTCAGGATGACCGGAAACCCTCCCCCACTCTCGGCTCCGCTCGAGCGGGAGGTGCCCCCAACCTCAGCGGCGAAACGTTCGACGTCGCTCGGGTCCTCAACGATGCGATGGCGCGGGCAGGGGGCGCCGATCTCGGTCAGTTTCGCCCGCATCACGCCCTTGTCCTGGGCGTGCACCAGCGCGTCCGGACCGGGGCGTACGGGGATGCCGTCCGCCTCCAGGGCCCGTAGATGCTCGGTGGGGACGTGCTCATGATCGAAAGTGATCACGTCACAGCCGCGCGCGAACTCCCGCAGGGTGTCCAGGTCGCGGTAGTCGCCGACGACGACATCGCCGACGACCTGCGCCGCGGAGTCCTGCGGGGTGTCACTGAGGAGCTTGAACCTGATGCCGAGGGGGATGCCTGCCTCGTGGGTCATACGGGCGAGCTGTCCGCCGCCGACCATGCCGACTACCGGAAACGTCACGCCTTCAGGGTATCCGCTCCGACCGACCGTTCCCGGCCACCCCTTGGACGATCCTCTGAATCCGGACGTTCCGCACCTCTGTGCGAGCCGCCACCGGACGATAGGCTCGTCCGGACGCGCGGACCCGGGGGAGGACGCATGGACGCCACCGACGGCATATCGACGCCGTCCCGCAAGATCGGCATAGCGGTCGCGGTGGCGGCCCTGCTGGTAACCGTGTACTCCCTCATATCCCTGCTCACCGCCGGTCCCCAGGTGTTCGGGCCGCAGGACACCGTCATCTCCGTCGCCCCCGGCGAGCGCTTCTCGATAGAGCTGGACGACAACCCGAGCACCGGCTACCGCTGGACCGTCGCGGCCCCGTCCCCGGACCCGGACGTGCTCAAGCCGGCCGGCAGCCACTACGAGGCGGACGAGCCGGTGGTCGCGGGCTCCGGCGGCACCCGCTACCTGGAGTTCCGGGCCGTCCGCGCGGGCCGGACCGAGCTGGCGCTGCGGCGCTGCTTCCAGTGCGGCACCGAGCGCGCCGACAGCGGCGGCGAGCGGCTCGCCTTCCGCATCACCGTGACCGGCTGACGCGCCTCCTCCCGGCGGAACAGCCGGGGCACGGGCGGCCCGCCGACGCGCTGGTTAGCATGAGTGCACGGCCGGCCGCCGACCACGGCCCGCCGGACACGACGCCTCACGGGGAGCTGAACCACCAATATGTCTGGACCGAGCCCGCTGCGTTCGCGGCTGGAGCTGCTGGGCCGCGAGATCGTGAAGTTCGGCGCGGTGGGCGGAGCCGGTGTGCTGGTCAACCTCGTGGTCTTCAACCTCGTGCGGCACACCACGGAGCTGCCCGTGGTGCGGGCCGGGATCGTCGCGACGGTCGTCGCGATCCTCTTCAACTACGTCGGCTTCCGCTACTTCACCTACCGGGACCGCGACAAAAGCAGCCGCACCAAGGAGCTGGCGCTCTTCGTCTTCTTCAGCGCGGTCGGCCTGGTGATCGAGAACGGCACCCTCTACGCCGCGACGTACTGGTGCGGCTGGAACACCCCGCTGCAGAACAACGTCTTCAAGTTCCTCGGCATCGGCATCGCCACGCTCTTCCGCTTCTGGTCCTACCGCTCCTGGGTCTTCCGGGCGCTGCCGGCCGAGGAGACGGCGAAGGCCCCCGAGACCGCCGGCCGCCGGTAGAGTCCGCCGGCCGCCGGTAAGGCTCAGCGCGGGCCGGCCTCCGGATCGGGCTCGTCCTCGTCGGCCGGCCGGTACTGCTCCGACTCCCGGCTGAGGAAGAGCGCGAAGACCGGCGGCTCCTGCTGGAGCAGCTCCAGCCGGCCGCCGTCCGCCTCCGCCAGGTCGCGGGCCACCGCGAGCCCCAGGCCCGTGGAGTTCCGGCCGCTCACCGTCCGCTCGAAGACCCGGGAACCCAGATCGGGCGGTACGCCGGGGCCCGCGTCGGTGACCTCGACGACGGCCTGGTTGCCGGTGACGCGCGTACGCAGCGCCACGGTGCCATCGCCGTGCATCAGCGAGTTCTCGATCAAGGTCGCGAGGACCTGGGCGACCGCGCCCGGCGTCCCGACCGCCCGCAGGTTCTTCTTCCCCGAGCGGACGATGGCCCGGCCCGCGCTGCGGTACGCCGGGCGCCACTCCTCGATCTGCTGCTTGACGACCTCGTCCAGGTCGAAGGCGACGGCGGAGCCGGAGCGCGGGTCGCGGGAGTTCGTCAGCAGCCGCTGGACGACGTCGCTGAGCCGGTCCACCTGCCCCAGCGCGATCGTCGCCTCCTCCTTCACCGTCTCCGGGTCGTCGGTGAGCGTGATCTCCTCCAGCCGCATGGAGAGCGCGGTCAGCGGCGTACGGAGCTGGTGGGACGCGTCGGCGGCGAGCCGGCGCTCGGCGGTGAGCATCCGCCCGATCCGCTCGGCGGAGGCGTCCAGCACGTCCGCGACCCGGTCCAGCTCGTGCACGCCGTAGCGGCGGTGCCGGGGCCGGGGGTCGCCGGAGCCGAGGCGTTCGGCGGTCTCGGCGAGGTCGATGAGCGGGGCGGTCAGCCGGCGGGCCTGCCGGATCGCGAGGATCACGGCCGCGAGGATGGCCAGCGCCGCGACCGCCAGGATGATCAACAGCGTGCGGCCGATCTCCGCGCTGACCGCGGAGCGGGGCTCCTGCACGGTGACGGTCTCGCCCTGCTCGCCGTGGACGGTGGAGGCGATGACGTCGCCGGAGGGCCGGCTGCCGATCTGTACGGGGGCGTGGCCCGGCACCTGGATCAGCGCGTACCGGTCGGTGGTGATCTGCTCGGCCAGCACCTCGGCGGTGATCTTCTCGCCGCCGCTCAGCCGGCTCTCGACCATGCCCACCAGGCGCACGGCCTCCGCCCCCACGCTCTCCTGGGCCCCCGTCTGGATGGTGCGGGTCTCCACGATGACGAGCGAGACGCCGAAGACGGCGATCACGACGAGCACCACGGCGAGCGTGGAGTTGATCAGACGGCGGCGCACGGTGCCCTCCCGGGCGGGGGTGGTGGTCCTGGGGGAGGGGAGCTTCAGCTCTTCTCGAAGCGGAAGCCCACTCCGCGCACGGTGGCGATGTACCGCGGATTGGCCGCGTCGTCGCCCAGCTTCTTCCGCAGCCAGGAGATGTGCATGTCGAGCGTCTTCGTCGAGGACCACCACGTGGTGTCCCAGACCTCGCGCATCAGCTGATCGCGGGTCACCACCCGGCCGGCGTCCCGGACCAGCACCCGCAGCAGGTCGAACTCCTTGGCCGTGAGCTGGAGTTCCTCCTCCCCCATCCACGCGCGGTGCGATTCGACGTCGATCCGGACGCCGTGGGTGGCCGGCGGCTGCTGGGGCTCGGCGGTGGTGCCGCGGCGGAGCAGGGCCCGGACCCGCGCGAGCAGTTCCGCCAGCCGGAAGGGCTTGGTGACGTAGTCGTCGGCGCCGGCGTCCAGGCCGACCACGGTGTCCACCTCGTCGGCGCGGGCCGTGAGGACCAGGATCGGGAAGGAGTGGCCTTCGTTGCGCAGCCGGCGGGCGACCTCCAGGCCGTCCATGCCGGGCAGGCCCAGGTCGAGCACGAGCAGGTCGATGTTGCCCTGCAGACCGGCGTCGAGCGCCGTGGGGCCGTCCTCACGCACCTCGACTTCGTAACCCTCACGGCGGAGTGCGCGAGCGAGCGGCTCCGAGATGGACGCGTCATCCTCGGCGAGCAGTACACGGGTCATGGCCCGATGGTAGTCCGACAGGTCACGGCCACGATGCCCCTCCGGGGGTCCCGGGCGACGGCGGTGGGCGCACCGCGCGGTTCCCCACGCCGGGTGTGACCGTTGTCTCACTCAGCCCAACCTCAGCTACGCGCGTCGTACAGTGGCTGGAACGTCCGTCGTACAACCCGGGACCTTGACGCATATATGCCGTCACGGTCCCCGTTGTGTGCGGGGCCGGCACGACCGGGCCCGCGGGCAAATGACCTCCTAGACCGGGTCCATCGCACGTAGAACGGGGGCGTGGATTCCGGTGTACGGCCGTCCTGTCGATTCCTCTTTCCACAGTGGTGTCGCACCCTCCTACCGGGCGTGGGTGGGCGGACGGCACTGCGCCGGTGCCGGTCAGCCGACCCGGGCGCGCGGCCCCACCCGCGCGTCCCGATCACTCAAGGATCGACCATGGCGTCCAGCCTGACGAAGGATTCCCCTGGGCAGGGAACCCCTGCCGGCGGCAAGACCTTTTTCGGCCACCCCCGCGGACTGGCCACCCTCTTCATGACCGAGATGTGGGAGCGTTTCAGCTTCTACGGCATGCGGGCCCTGCTGACGATCTACCTGCTGTCCGGCGGCCCGGACGGCAAGGGCATCGCCGAGGGCGGTCTGGGTTTCAATGCCGCGACCACCACGGCCATCTACTCCATCTACATGGCGATGGTCTACCTCCTCGCCATGCCCGGCGGCTGGCTCGCCGACCGGCTCTGGGGACCTCGTAAGACCGTGGCCGTCGCGGCCGTCGTCATCATGCTGGGCCACCTCTCGCTGGCCGGTCCGGGCCAGGGCTTCTTCTTCGCCGGTCTGGCGCTGGTGGCGATCGGCTCCGGCCTGCTGAAGGCCAACATCTCCACCATGGTCGGTCACCTCTACGACGGGCCGAACGACCCGCGGCGTGACGGCGGCTTCACGATCTTCTACATGGGCATCAACCTCGGTGCCTTCCTCGCGCCGCTGATCATCGGCACCGTCGGTGAGAAGCACAGCTGGCACCTGGGCTTCGGCCTCGCCGCCGTCGGCATGGGCATCGGTCTGATCCAGTTCCTCTGGGGCACCAAGCACCTGAGCCCGGAGAGCAACAAGGTCCCGACCCCGCTGACCGTCGAGGAGCGCAACTCCTGGCTGCGCAAGGGCCTGACCTGGCTCATCATCGCCGCGGTCTTCTACGGCGTGGTCACCTTCACCGGTCACTTCACCCTGAACTGGGCGATGATCCCGCTGACCGTGCTGGGCATCATCATCCCGGCCGCCGTGCTCTTCCGCATCAAGCGGGACAAGGAGCTCTCCCGGGACGACCAGAGCAAGGTCTCGGCGTACATCTGGTTCTTCGTCGCCGCCGCCGCCTTCTGGATGATCTACGACCAGGGCGGTTCCACAGTCCAGGCGTTCGGCACGACCAAGGCGTCCGGTCAGCTGCTGGGCATCTCCTTCCCGTCCACCTGGTACCAGTCGCTGAACCCGGTCTTCATCATGGCGCTGGCCCCGGTCTTCGCCTGGTTCTGGCTGTGGCTGAACCGCAAGGGCAAGGAGCCCAGCACGATCCTGAAGTTCGTCACCGGTCTGCTCTTCATCGGTGTCTCGTTCTTCTTCTTCCTGATCCCGCTGGCCATGTCGGCGAGCGGCACGCTGGTCAGCCCGATGTGGCTGCTGGGCATCTACCTCATCCAGACCGTCGGCGAGCTGTGCCTCTCCCCCGTCGGCCTGTCGCTGACCACGAAGATGGCGCCGCTGAAGTACGCCAGCCAGATGATGGGCATCTGGTTCCTCGCGAACACCGCGGGCGACTCGGTCACCAGCCTGCTGTCCATCGGCGGCGTCGACATGAGCGGCTCGCGCGCGGTCCTGGTCGAGGCGGTCCTCGCGGTCCTCGCGGGCTTCGCGATCTACATGTACCGCAAGAAGGTCCGCGGCCTCATGGGCGAGGTCCACTGACGGACCCGCTGTCACGAGCGGACGAAGGGCCCCGGCGCCACGGCGCGCCGGGGCCCTTCGCGTGCGCGGCCGTTCGAGTGGGGTGCGCGGACGGCCGGGAGGGCGGCGGCGGGCCGCGGTAACGATCGGAGTGTGTGGCGAGGGAGTGTGTGGACGGGGCTGTGCGGGGTGCTGGCCGCCGTGTGTCTGGCGGTTCCGCAGGGGGGCCGGGCGGCCGCGGCGCCGGACGCCGCGTTCAAGGGGACGTACTCCTACGGCACCCAGAAGCGGCAGACCATCGGCGCCTACCGCACCGCCGGCACGGACATCCGGCCGGCGGTGATGATCCTGCACGGCGGGTACTGGGCGCAGGACTCCGACTGGAGCGGCTGGGCCCGGAAGCTGGCGGCCCGCGGGTTCGTCGTCTTCGACGTGGACTACCGGCTCAACACCGACGCGCACTGGCACGCGCAGCGCACCGACGCGCTCGCCGCGCTGCGCTGGATCCGCGCGCAGTCGGTCCGCTTCCGGGCCGATCCGCAGCGGGTCGTGCTGCTCGGCTCATCGGCGGGCGGCCAGATCGCGGCGAACACCGCGGAGTACACCGCCGGCACGGCCGAGCGGCCGGCCGGGGTGATCGCGCTCTCGCCGGTGGCCGACCCGTACCGGGCCTGGCGGGACGGCGCCCGCTCCGGCGCCTCGGCCGCCCAGCGCCGGCTGCGGCGCGAGGCACAGAAGCTGGCGGGGTGCGATCCGGGGAAGGGGGCGAAGAAGGCGGCCTCCGCGGCTTCGCCGGCCTCCGTCGCCGCCGCGAAGTGTCGTGCCGTCTGGGACGACATGGCCGCGCGGACCTGGGCGCCCGGTGGGCCGGAGCGGCCCGGTGGGCCCGGTATGCCGATGCTGCTGCTGCACTTCGCGCACGACTTCGTGCCGGTGGCGCACTCGCGGGCGCTGGCGAAGGCCGAACCGCAGGCCACGGTGTCGGTCGTACCGGGCACGGGCCACGGCATGAAGGCCCTCACCCGGCCCGGGATCGAGCGCCGGGTGCTGGCCTGGCTCATGGCGCGGGTGGGGCGCCCGGCGGACCGCGCGTAGGACGTACGCGTGTACCGGCCGCCGGCCGCCCGACCGGTCAGCGCCGCAGGTAGCGACGCGGCATGAAGGTGAAGACGGCGCCGCCGAGCAGGATCACCGTGCCGGCGACCAGGCCGAGCGCCTGGAGGCCGCCGTGGTCGGCTGCGCCGGTCTCGGCGAGCCCGCCCGAGCCGCCCGCGGCACCGCCGCTGCCCCCGGTATCACCGCTGCCCCCGGTACCGCCGGTCGCGGCGCCGCCCGAGTCGCCGCCCGAGGACGTGCCGCCGCTCGCGCCGCCCGGCTGGGCGCTGGTGTCCAGCTCCAGTGAGACGCCCGGGTCCTTCTCAGGAGTACAGGTAGTGGTCGTCCCCATCGCCTTGACCGTCAGGACACCGGGCGTGAGCGTCGCCTTCCCGCTCGCACCGGGCTTGTAGGTGCCCTTGAGGTCGGGGATCTCGATGGGGTCGCCGGACTTGATCGGCTCCTTGTTGGCCGGGCCCTCGACGTGCACCGTTCCCTTGTCCGCGCCGCCCAGCTTCACCTCCATCGACGGCTTGACCGAGTCCTTGGGGATGTCGGCCGGGCTGTCCATCACGGACTTGCGGAACTTGACGGTGAGGTCGAAGGCGCCGCCCTTCTTGGTGCCGTTGATCTGCACCGGCGAGGTGGCCTTCTTGTCCCCGATCGGGGTCTTGCAGGCGTAGGGGACCTCGACTTCCTTGCCCTTGTAGGCGGTGCCGTCGGGGTCGCCGTTGCCGCCACCGGTACCACCGGAGGAGGACGACCCACCCGATGACGAGCCGCCGGACGCGGACGAGCCACCGGTCGAGGACGAACCACCGGTCGACGACGAGCCACCGGTCGACGACGAGCCGCCGGAGGACGCGCCGCCCGAGTCCGACCCGCTGCCGTCCGTCACCTTGATCGTGAGCGCGGGCTTCACCTCGCCCTTCGGCGCGCACTTGGTGTCCGTCGAGATCGGCTTGTTGACGTTGATCGTGTAGTTGCCGGGCGTCAGCGTGACCTCGCCCGGCTTCTCCAGCTTGAGCTTGCCCTTCATGTCGGGCAGCTGCATCGGGCTGTTCTTCGGGATCGGCGGGTTCTGCCGCGGGCCCCCCACCGGGACGTCACCGGTCTGCGCACCGCTCGCCTTGAGCACGCCGGCCGGCTTGACCGTGTCCTTGCCCAGGTCCAGTACGTCCGGGTTCTTGGAAGCGGCCTCGACCGTCTTCCACACCACCTCGACCTCGTCGCCCACCTTCGCCGTGGCCGGCGCGGTGATCTCGACCTTGGTGGTGCCCTGCACCGGATCCATGCCGGAGATCGGCGGCGGGATGCACTCGGTCAGGTACGACACGGTGGTCGCCGGGTCGGGGACCGGGGCCGCCGAGGCGGTACCGGACACCGCCAGCAGGCCCGCGCCCGCGAGCATCAGCGCCGTACCGGCCGCGGCCGCTCTCCTCCGTTGCCTCATCGCAGGGAACCTTTCGACGTCGGTCGCTCGGTGGGTGTGGTGACGGACGGTGCGGTGTCCGGGGTGAACCAGGGCAGGCCGGCCGGCGCGGCGTCCCCCGCCCCGCCCGGGGCGGTGCGGTCGCGCGGCCGTACCTTGTCGACGATCGCCATGCCGATGCGGAAGACCGCGGCCGGCACCACGACGCAGAGCAGGATCCAGAAGAGGGTCACGCCCCACGGCCGGCCGACCTGCCACGGCTGCTCGGCCAGTACCTTGCCGCCGTACCGCACGGCGACCGTGTAGTCGCCGTGTGCGCCGGCCGCCAGCTCGACCGGCAGCGTGACCTGGGCTTTCCTGCCGGCCTCCAGGGTGCCCCGCCACTGCTGGTCCTCCCACTGCGGGGCGAGGACGCCGTGCCGGGTGCCGACCCGGAAGACCGGGTTCTTCGCGGGCTCGGCGCCGAGGTTGCCGACCGTGAGCACCAGTTCCCGCTGCGGCGGCGCGCCGAACCAGGTCAGCAGGCCCGAGCTGCCGCGCAGCCGGGCGGGCGCCAGTACGGACAGCCGGCCACCGCCGGTCCGCTCGGGCAGCGGGGCCACCGGGTGCCCGGCGACGGTGAACGGGGCGTCCGCCGCCGCGGCCCGGCCGGTCACGGTGGCGACGTGCACGACGCACGGGCACGGCTTCGGCGGCTCGGCGACCGGCAGTTCGGTGCGGAAGCGGCCGTCCTTGCCGGTGGTGACGGCGCGCCCGTCGGCGTTGGCGCAGGCGTTGGTGCCGCCGATCATGTTCTGGCCGCAGATCAGCAGGGTGAGCAGCGCCTTCGGCCGCCAGCCCGTACCGGTGACGGCGATCGAGCCGCCCTTGCCCGCCTGCCGCTGGGACAGCTCGACGGCGGGACGGCCGTTGCCGTCTGCGGCGCGGGCCGTCCCGGCCGGGGGAAGGGCGACAAGGGCGAGGGCCAACGCGGCAACGGCCGCCGTCAAGAGCGCGATCCGCCGCCGGCCGTCCGTACGTACTCCGCTCACGCCGTCACCCCCGCCGTCAACTCCCTTTCCTTACCGCCCTCTTGGCCCGGCAAGTCGCCGTTCCCGCCCACTCCCACCCGGCGCCGCCGCCGCAGGAACCAACCCCCCACTACCGCGCCGCCCCCGGCGCACACCAGCCCGACCGTGCCCCACGGCACCGCCGTGTACGTGGCGCGGGCCGTGCCGTGCGCGCCGCCCGCCGCGGTGGCCGTGACGGTCAGGTCCACGGAGTCCAGCGCGGGCGGGTCCGGCCAGGTCTCGGTACGGGTGGTCCGGCGGCCGGGCGGCAGTTCGGCGGGCAGCCGGTGCGCCGGGCGGCGCAGGGCGCTGCCGAGCAGGCCGTCGGCGCGCACCGCGACCCGCGGGTGCAGCGTCGTGTTGCCGCGGTTGACCAGGTCGTACCGGATGACGGCCGCGCCGCCGCGGTCCGCGACGGACACGTTCTCGACGGTGAGGGCGGCCAGCGTCGGGCCGGTGACCCGCAGGTGGACCGGTACGGCCGCGGTGCGCCCGCCCGGACCCGCGGCGCGTACGGAGAGCGCGGCCGGGTGGTCCCCCGGTGCGGTGCCGCGCGGCACGGTGACCGTGAAGGGCACTTCGGCGCGGGTGCGCGGTGGCACCTTTACGGTCTTCGCCGCGGTGACGATCCAGGCGCCGGAGCCCGGGCCTTGTGCGGCGGTTCCGGTAGCGCGGGACGACCGCCCGGTCGCCGTCGTGCCGCGCACCGTGAACGTCCGCGTGTCATCCGTGGGGTTGGTGAGCGCGAGCCGGTCGGACAGGACGCTGCCGGGGTCACCCTCCAGGTAGAAGTACGGGCGCGCGTGCGCTCCCGCGGGCGCCGCGCGCCAGCCGCCCGTCGTCGCGGCGGACGGTGGTGCGCACGGCAGCGTGGCGGCGGTCAGCGCGGCCGCGCCCGCGGCCACGGCACGGATACGGCAGGGCATCGGCGGCTCCCGGAGCTCGTACGGGCTCGTCCTCGTGCGGCGCCCGCGGCTCAGGCCCGCTGCTGCCGGCGGCGGGTCAGCCAGAGCGTGCCGGCGGCCCCGGCGAGCAGCACCGTGCCGCCGAGCGTGCCCAGCGCGATGGCGTCGTCGGCGGGCCCGGTCTGCGGCAGTTCGCCGCCCGGCGCCGCCGGTCCGCCGCTGCCGCCGGTGCCTTTGACGTCCAGGGAGAGAGCGGGCTTCGGGTCGTTGCCGGGCGTGCAGGTCGTGGTCGTGCCGAGCGCCTTGATGGTGAGCGTGGAGGCCGTGAAGGTGACCTTGCCGCTCTTCTTGGGCGTGTACGTACCGCTCAGATCGCTGATCTTGATGGGGGTGTTGGCGGGGATCGCCTTGTCGTTGGGCGGACCGCTCACCGGTACGTCACCGGTCTCGGCGCCGCCCAGCTTGATCAGCGCGCTCGGTTTCATCGCGCCCTTGCCCAGCTCGACGGGGCTGGAGGAGACGCCCTTCTGGAAGGACATCAGGAGCTTGTAGCCGTCGCCGGACTTGGTGGACTTGATGTCGATGGGCGAGACGGCGCCCTTGTTCCCGATCGGCGTCTTGCACTGGTAGTCGACGTCGACGACCTCGGCGTGCGCGGCGGGGGCCGCGAAGAGCACCGACGCCGCCGCCGTGAGCAGCACGGCCGCCGCCGGTCCTGCCGGGCTCGTGCGGCGCCGGCTGCGCTGGGCGTTGAAGCGGGCCACCTCGATCTCCCCTTCTCCCGGTGAGCGCACCGCCGGAAGTTACTGACGGCACATCAGATTGGGCGTCAAGGTACGCCGGGGGCCTCGGAGAGGGAAGAGAGAGCACACAAGGAAAGCCGCCCCTCGGGGCGGCACGGGCGGTACGGGAAGGCGGCGGCCCGGCTCCGGCACACCGCCCACCCTCCTACGAGGGTGCGGCGAGCTCCGCCCACACCGTCTTGCCGGCACCGTCGGCGTTGCGGACGACTCCCCAGTCCAGGCAGAGCCGCTGCACGATGAACATGCCGTGGCCGCCGGGGCGGCCGGCGCGGTGCGGGGTGCGGGGTGCGGGCGAGCCGGTCCCCAGGTCGGTGACCTCCAGGCGCAGCACCTTGGCGTTGCAGCGCAGCCGCAGCTCCTCCGGGCCCTCGGCATGCAGGCAGGCGTTGGTGACCAGCTCGGAGACGACGAGCAGGACGTCCTCGGCGGCGGCGCGCTGATCGGCGCCCGCGGCCGGCAGCCAGCCCCAGTCGTGCAGCGCCTGCCGGGCGAAGTCACGGCCACGGGCGACAGCGCCACGGGCGCCCGCGAGACGCAGCCTGCGGACCTGACCGGCCGGGGCGAGGGCCGGGGAGACGGCGGCGGCGCCGGCGTTCCCCGGGTCCGGGCCCAGATCGCCCGGCGGGTACGGCCGGGTGGTGCTCATCAGCGCTTCACCTCACCGATTCGCCTTTTCACGGATTACGGATACCTGACGGGTTCAAGAAGATTCAGATGTCTCCTGCCCGGACGGGCCGTGAGAACACCCACTTCTTGGGGACGGAAGTTGTGATGGAGCCGACGTGATCGGAAAACGTCACCGGAAGGGGGCCTTCCGGAGCTCCTCCGCCACTGCCGCCCCCTGTGCATCCGGCTCAGCCGGCGGCCAGTGCCGCGTCGACCGTGTCGTGCACCGTGAAGACCGCGTCGGCGCCGGTGATCTCGAAGACCCGGGCCACCACCGGCTGCATCGCCGCCAGGTGCACCCCGCCGCCTTCGGCCTCCACCTTCAGCCGGGCCCCCAGCAGGACGTTCAGCCCCGTGGAATCCATGAACTCCAGTTGCGAACAGTCCACGATCAGTCGCACATAGCCATCGTCCGCACAACTGTCGAGTGACTCGCGCAACAACTCCGCGGTGTGGTGATCCAACTCACCCGCCGCGGCGACGACCGCACTGGCGCCGTGATGGCGGACCCCGACGTGGAGCCGTCCCCGGCTTGCACTGCCGACCGTCCCACGGTCCATGCGCGCGCACCCCTCTTGCTGTCTCGGCGTCTGGATTTGCTTACGACTGCGCACGTCGAAGCCTACGCCTTTGACACGCGGGCTGGTACCCAAACACCAGGCGTACTAACACAAATACGGACAACACGCACTTGCCATCTTCAGGTGAACCCGGGTAGGCGTATAAGGAACACATTCGACTCGGCCGGCTTTGGAGGCGCCGCAGACCGCAGCTTCACGCACAGGCATCGGCAGCCATATGCCGAGAACGATGGAGGACACCATGTCACCCCGGCTCGACGAAGTGCGCACCGACCAGACCACGGACAACGCGTCGTCGACATCCCTGTCCGAACAGATCCCTGCCCAAGCCCTGCCGATCGATGCGACCGAATTCCCCGGGATGCCGGAGATCGACGGCCTGCCCGAGATTCCGCCGTACGACGAGGTCGGACCGGTGGACGCGCGGGCGCTCTCCAAGACGCTCTTCGGGCGCCTGGAGACGCTGGAAGAGGGCACGCACGAGTACGCATACGTCCGCAACACCCTGGTAGAGCTCAACCTCGCCCTGGTGAAGTTCGCGGCCTCCCGGTTCCGCTCGCGCAGCGAGCCGATGGAGGACATCGTCCAGGTCGGCACCATCGGCCTGATCAAGGCGATCGACCGCTTCGAACTGGACCGCGGCGTAGAGTTCCCCACCTTCGCCATGCCGACCATCGTCGGCGAGATCAAGCGTTTCTTCCGCGACACGAGCTGGTCGGTACGGGTCCCGCGGCGCCTTCAGGAGCTGCGCCTGGACCTGGCCAAGGCCGGTGACGAGCTGGCGCAGAAGCTCGACCGCGCACCCACCGTGAGCGAGCTGGCCGCGCGCCTGTCCATCACCAAGGACGAGGTCGTCGAGGGGATGGCCGCGAGCAACGCGTACACCGCGAGCTCGCTGGACGCCCAGCCGGAAGAGGACGACACCGAAGGTGCGCTGGCGGACCGCATCGGCTACGAGGACCACGGACTCGAAGGCATCGAGTACGTCGAGTCCCTGAAGCCGCTGATCGCAGAGCTCCCGCCGCGCGACCGCAAGATTCTTTCCCTCCGCTTCGTCGCGAACATGACGCAGTCGGAGATCGGCGAGGAGCTGGGCATCTCGCAGATGCACGTCTCCCGCCTGCTGTCCCGCACCTTGGTCCGGCTCCGCAAGGGCCTGATGATCGAGGAGTGAGCCGCCGCGGTCACGGCGTCCCGTACGGCTGACCGCGCGGAGGAGGGCCGGCCCCGAGTACCTCGGGGCGGGCCCCCTTTCGCTTTTCCGGGCCGTTCAGCGGCCCCCTGAGGGTTTTCCGCCTGCCGGCACTCCCAGGACGCTCAGACGGCGCGTACGCCCGCTCGCCACACCTCTGTGACCAGGGGCACGCCCGGGCGGTACGCGAGGTGGACGTGGGACGGCGCGTCGAGGAGGGCCAGGTCGGCCCGGGAGCCCGGCGTGATGCGGCCGACGTCGGTCCGGCGCAGGGCCCGCGCGCCGCCCGCCGTCGCGGACCAGATCGCCTCGTCGGGGGTCATCTTCATGTCGCGGACGGCGAGCGCGATGCAGAACGGCATCGAGGACGTGAAGGACGAGCCCGGGTTGCAGTCCGTGGAGAGCGCCACGGTGGCGCCCGCGTCGAGCAGCCGGCGTGCGTCGGGCCACTCGGCGCGGGTGGAGAACTCCGCGCCCGGGAGCAGCGTCGCGACCGTGTTGCCCTGGGCCAGCGCGTCCACGTCGGCGTCCGTCAGGTGCGTGCAGTGGTCGGCGGAGGCCGCGTCCAGCTCGACGCCCAGCTGCACGCCGGGCCCGTAGGAGAGCTGGTTGGCGTGGATGCGGGGCAGCAGGCCGCGCTCCTTGCCCGCCGTGAGGATCGCGCGGGCCTGGTCGCCGTCGAAGGCGCCCTTCTCGCAGAAGACGTCGATCCAGCGGGCGTGCGGGGCGCAGGCGTCCAGCATCGGGCCGGTGACGAGGTCCACGTAGGCGGCCGGGTCCTCGGCGAAGTCCGGGGACACGATGTGCGCGCCGAGGTAGGTGACCTCGTCGGTGTGCGCGGCGGCGATGCGCAGGGCGCGGGCCTCGTCCTCGACCGTGAGGCCGTAACCGGACTTGGTCTCGAAGGTGGTGGTGCCCTGGCGCAGCGCCTCCGCCATGTAGTGCGCGACGTTGGCGGAGAGCTCGTCGTCGGTGGCGGCCCGGGTCGCGGCGACGGTCGTACGGATGCCGCCGGCCGAGTACGCGCGCCCCGACATCCGGGCGTTGAACTCCTGCGTGCGGTCGCCGCCGAAGACCAGGTGGGAGTGGGAGTCGACGAAGCCGGGGATGGCGGCCCTGCCGCCCGCGTCGTGGACGGTGTCGGCGGCCGGCGCGCGGCCGCTGGGCCCCACCCAGGCGACCCGGTCGCCCTCGATGACGACGGCGGCGTCCTCGATCAGGCCGATCGGGCCCGCGCCGAGCGACGGGTCGTTGGTGACCAGACTGCCGATGTGCGTGATGGCGGTGGACATGGTCGGTTGCGGTTCCTCTCGGAGGTGGGTGCTCCTGTACGCGGCGGAGCTCCCGCGGGCGGTGCTCCGTTACATGCGCGGGCCCCGTACCCCCGGGGGCGGGGACACGGGGCCCGCGTGGTCAGGCGCGCAGGTCGTCGATGGCCGCGGCCAGCGCTGCGGGGACGTCGGGGACGAGGGTGTGCGCGCCGTCGCGTACGACCTGGCGGCCGCCGACGACGGTGTGCCGGACGTCGGCGTTGGTGGCGGCGAAGACGGCCGTCTCGGCGCCCAGCCGGGGCAGCGGCCCCGCCGTACGGACGCTGTCCAGGGCGATCGTGGTGAAGTCGGCGAGCGCGCCGGTGCGCAGCGCGCCCGCGTCGTGCCAGCCGAGCGACCGGTGGCCGTCGGCGGACGCGGCGCGCAGCAGCGCGGCGGCGGTCCAGTGGCCCCGCGTACGGGTGCGCAGCCGCTCGTCCAGCTCCATCGCCCGCGCCTCCTCGAACAGGTCGATGACGGCGTGGCTGTCGCTGCCGAGCGAGAGCGGGGAGCCCGCTTCCTGCACGGTGGCGGCCGGGCCGATGCCGTCGGCGAGGTCCCGCTCGGTGGTGGGGCACATGCACACGCCGGTGCCCGAGCCGCCGAGCAGCCGGATGTCGTCGTCGGTGAGGTGGGTGGCGTGCACGGCCGTCGTACGCGGCCCGAGCACGCCGTGGTCGGCGAGCAGCCGGGTCGGCGTGCAGCCGTGCGCCGCCCGGCAGGCGTCGTTCTCGGCGGTCTGCTCGGAGAGGTGGACGTGCAGCGGCGCCTCCCGGTCCGCCGCCCACTGCGCGACGGTGGCCAGCTGCCCTGCGGGCACGGCCCGCACGGAGTGCACGGCGGCGCCGATACGGGCGTGCGCGCGGCCCTCCTTGAGCTGCCCGGCGCGCTCGGCCCAGCCCTGCGCGTCGCCGTCGCTGAAGCGCAGCTGCTGCCGGTTGGGCGGCTCGCCGAAACCGGACGAGAGGTACGCGGTGTCCAGCAGCGTGATGCGGATGCCGGCCTCACCGGCGGCCGCGATCAGCGCCTCGCCCATCGCGTTCGGGTCGGCGTAGCGGCCGCCGCCGGGCGCGTGGTGCAGGTAGTGGAACTCCCCGACGCAGGTGATCCCGGCCAGCGCCATCTCCGCGTACACGGCGCGGGCCAGCGCGTGGTAGCTGTCGGGTGTGAGCTGCGCGGCGGTCGTGTACATCACCTCGCGCCAGGTCCAGAACGTGCCGCTGCCCACCTGCACGGTGCCGCGCAGCGCGCGGTGGAAGGCGTGCGAGTGCGCGTTGGCCAGGCCCGGGAGCGTCAGCCCGCGCAGTATTTCGGCGCCGGGCGGCGGGGCCTCGACGCCGGTGCGGACGGCGGTGATCCGCCCGTCCCCGCCCGCGGCGGAGCCGCTGATGGACACGGTCACGACCACCCCCGGCTCGACATGAGAGCCGAGCCAGGCGTGCTCCAGCCAGTACGTCGTCGGCGTCAGCTGCACGCCAAACCCTCCAGTACGTCGGCGAGTGCGCGGACCCCCGCGACGCAGTCGTCCTCCGCCGCGTGCTCGGCGGGCGAGTGCGAGACGCCGGTGGGGTTGCGTACGAACAGCATGGCGGTCGGGACAGTGGCGGACAAAATACCCGCGTCGTGTCCCGCGCCCGTCGGCAGCACGGGCACGCCGCCGAGCGTCTTCGCGAGCCGGTCCCGCAGGTCGTGCGCGAACTCCACGACCGGCGTGAAGGACTCCCGGGTGACGCTGACGTCCACCCCGTCGCCCCGGCCCCGCTCGGCCGCGGCCCGCTCGATCCCGCCGACCACCGCGTCCAGCGTCTCCTGGTCGGCGGCGCGCGAGTCCAGCCAGCCGCGGACGAGGGACGGGATGGCGTTGACGCCGTTCGGCTCGACGCCGACCTTCCCGAAGGTGGCCAGCGCGCCGTGCCGCGCGGCGTACTCGCGCGCGGCGAGCACGGTCTGCGCGTACGTGAGCATCGGGTCCCGGCGGTCTTCGAGGCGCGTCGTACCGGCGTGGTTGGCCTCGCCCCGGAAGTCGAACCGCCAGCGGCCGTGCGGCCAGATCGCGGACGCGACACCCACCGGGTCGCCGGAAAGGTCCAGCGCCCGGCCCTGCTCGACGTGCAGTTCGACGAACGCGCCGATGCGGGCAAGACGCTCGTCGTCGGCGCCGATGGCCTCCGGGTCGTATCCGGCACGCTCCATGGCCTGCGGGAGCGTGACGCCGTCGGCGTCCGTCAGCCGGTGCGCCTTGTCCACCGTCAGCTGCCCGGCGGCGAGCCGCGACCCGACACAGGCCAGCCCGAACCGGGCGCCCTCCTCGTCACCGAAGTTGGTGATCGCCAGCGGCCGCGCGAACTCCGCTCCCCTCCCGCGGAGTTCGTCCAGCGCGGCGAACGAGGACACCACGCCCAGCGGGCCGTCGAAGGCGCCGCCGTCCGGTACGGAGTCCAGGTGCGACCCGGTGACGACGGCGTCCCCGGCGGCCGGGTCGCCGAGCCAGGCCCACTGGTTGCCGTTCCGGTCGACCTCGTACGCCAGGCCGCGGGCCTCCGCCTGCCCCCGGAACCAGGCCCGGCAGTCGGCGTCCGCGCCGGTCCAGGCGTAGCGGCGGTAACCACCGCTCTCGGCGTCACGGCCGAGGGGCAGCAGGTCCCGCCACATCTCGTGGAACGAAGTACTCACTTCTCGCCGCCTTCGCGCATGGGGACGCGGACGCCGCGCTCGGCGGCGACGGATTCGGCGATGTCATATCCGGCGTCCACGTGCCGGATGACGCCCATGCCGGGGTCGTTGGTCAGCACGCGCCGCACCTTCTCGCCCGCCAGCTTCGTGCCGTCGGCCACCGAGACCTGACCCGCGTGGATGGAGCGGCCCATGCCGACCCCGCCACCGTGGTGCAAGGAGACCCAGGACGCGCCGGAGGCCACATTCACCATGGCGTTCAGCAGCGGCCAGTCCGCGATCGCGTCCGAGCCGTCCAGCATCGCCTCGGTCTCGCGGTAGGGGGAGGCCACCGAGCCGCAGTCGAGGTGATCCCGGCCAATGGCCAGCGGCGCCTGGAGTTCCCCGGAGGCGACCATGTCGTTGAAGCGCTCACCCGCCTTGTCGCGCTCGCCGTAGCCCAGCCAGCAGATCCGCGCCGGCAGGCCCTGGAAGTGGACGCGCTCGCCCGCCATCTTGATCCAGCGGTGCAGCGACTCGTTCTCCGGGAACAGGTCCAGGATCGCCTTGTCGGTCTTGTGGATGTCCGAGGCCTCACCCGACAGGGCGGCCCAGCGGAAGGGGCCCTTGCCCTCACAGAACAGCGGGCGGATGTAGGCCGGGACGAAGCCGGGGAAGGCGAACGCCCGGTCATACCCGGCGAGGTGGGCCTCGCCGCGGATGGAGTTGCCGTAGTCGAAAACCTCCGCGCCCGCGTCCATGAAGCCGACCATCGCCTCGACATGCTTGGCCATCGACTCGCGGGCGCGGGTGGTGAACCCGGCCGGGTCCTTCGCCGCGTACGACTGCATCTCATCGAAGTCCACGCCCACCGGCAGATACGCCAGCGGGTCATGCGCCGAGGTCTGGTCGGTGACGATGTCGATCGGCGCACCCTCGGCCAGCATCCGCGGCAGCAGCTCCGCCGCGTTGCCCAGCAAGCCGATGGACAGCGGCCTGCGCTGATCACGCGCCTCGGTAGCCAGCTGCAGCGCGTGCTCCAGACTGTCGGCGCGCACGTCCAGGTAGCGGTGCTC